>JAFEBT010000007.1 GCA_018242545.1 Pseudomonadota bacterium | reverse complement strand
CAAAAACCAAGCAATCCTTGTTGTGGAAAAGTTGAAAATCGGCAATATGTCAGGGTCTGCTAAAGGAACGAAGAAAGAACCTGGACGCAATATAAAGGCAAAAGCAGGAGTGAATCGCTCTATTCTCGATCAAGGATGGGGAGAGTTCATCCAATACTTGGGCTATAAGCAGAAAGAACGGGGTGGCCTCTTAATTTTTGTTGATCCTCGGTACACAAGTCAAACATGCAATCGGTGTGAATATGTAGATGCGACCAATCGCACCTCACAAGCCATGTTTAAATGTCAATCTTGTAGACACGAAGATCATGCGGATGTAAATGCAGCGAAGAACATATTAGCGGCAGGGCATGCCATGCTCGCCTGTGGAGAAGAGGTAAGACAAACTCTATCAAAAGTAGAGAAGGCAGCTTCGATGAAGCAGGAACCACCCTTAAATCACCGTGTTGCGTGAATTTAAGGAATCTCGTTCTTTTAAGGACGAGAGGATGTCAATATAAGCTCGGGAACCAGCTCGGATCTTTCAAAAAAGGATAAAATGATCCGCTTCTCATGATTTCTCATAGGATCATAAAGAAACGAGCTTTCATCAGGTTTAAATGAGTCTCTGCCTTTTCTGACAACGCAGGTTCATTGATATTATTTAAATATTTCAGAAGGATTGATAAATTCCTTGAAATGAGGAAACGATGTTCTTATATTTTAGAAAGGTGTTTATATATATTTAAAAAAGACATTTTTAAAGAAATTTTAAAATGAGAACGGGATTAATTTTTCGAACAATTGCCATCGTTCTGTGTTGCAAAGCTGCTTTTGCAATGGAGGCTTTTGAACAAGGTAACCAAGAAGAAATCGGAAGAATATGCGCTCAAAAAATCCAGCAGTTTCAACATAACCCAGAAGTTGTTGAAAAATTTATTATGTTACAATCTTGTTTGGGGGATTGTTTTTGGAATTCAGTTTCTGATGGTTCCTATGAACAAGCTTTTAAAGCAATTAGACCTTATCTTGGAGAAGTCAAGGAAGAAGGTGCTGCTGCTGACGGCAGAGCACGTATACTTCAAACAGAAATGGGTGATACCGTATTTTCTCTAAGAGACATGAACTTAGCAGCGTCTGGAAGCCTTTCTAAAAAATTTTTGGGAACTTTGGATAAAATTCGAGAAAATCCTGCTCTTGAAGGAATGAAAAGTCAGATAATGCCTATTTGGCGTCATCTTGAAAGTCTTCCAAATATGATGGATGTTCACGTTCTTGATGCTTATGTTGGGGCAAACTTAAAAAATGTCATCGAGATTGGAAAGACACTCAGGATTGGAAATCCTGATCTTTCTTTTGAGGATGTTCATGTAAATATGAAGCGTTATTTTCAGGAAAATCCGATCACGTTGAAACTCAATGGAGAAGTTATTCCTCAAGCTACGTTTTTAGGGTATGTTGATAATGTGTTTCAAGCAGATTTTAAAAGCCAAGGTGCCTTGTTCCAGGAGCTTGTTTCACGTTCATGGAGCTTTGCGATTGAAGTGCGCACAGAAAAGTATCATCATACAGGAAAATTTGAAGATGGTTTTTTAACCGAGCTTGCGTCTGGGATCGTTGAAAACTATGTCACAGGTGAAGGATGTCTTGAAGAAAGGGTAAATCGATTTTTTGCAGCTTATGTTCGAATGATTTATGATGCGATACACCGTGCTCAATAGGATATTTTTTACTAATATCAATTAATTAAGTGGAAAATAGTAAAATAATTTCTCTTTCTCTTGAAATTTAAATCGAGAATACCTATCTCTCTTTAAGGACGTAAAATCCTTAAAAAAATTTAGATTTTTGAAAATGGTTAAAGAGATTTGGTATTTTAAGAGAAATTTGTTTTCTTAAAATAAAATCAAGAATATTTTTCTTGAAAACCAATTCAGCTTGCAGTAGGGTGCCGGAGACGTTTCTAAAAATGCGCCCGTAGCTCAACTGGATAGAGCACCTGACTACGGATCAGGAGGCTAGGAGTTCGAATCTCTTCGGGCGCGCCATTTCAGCTTGATTTTCCTTGAAAAAGGGCTTTTTTAAAATTTAATTTAAAAAAAGTAAAAAAAAAGCTTGAAAAGATCAAAAGAATTGATTAGGTTACGTTCTACCGGGCGACGGACCTTTTTAAAAGGTTTAAATTGTTTCGGAAAATTGTTCTTTGACATTGTAGAAAAGTAAGAGAAATCTATAATTAAATGTAAAAATTTAATTATGTTAAAAATGGGATGCATAGGCAGAAGCTATATCGATTAATATAGTTTGCTGTATATGTATTTAAGACAGCGTAAATAAATTATATTCGTCAAGATTTAAAGTTTTATACTTTAAAGTGAACATGAGAGTTTGATCATGGCTCAGAACGAACGCTGGCGGCACGCCTAACACATGCAAGTCGAACGGAGTATAAACTTCGGTTTATGCTTAGTGGCAAACGGGTGAGTAACGCGTGGGAATCTACCCATCAGTGGGGAACAACTTCGGGAAACTGAAGCTAATACCGCATACGTCCTTAGGGAGAAAGACTTCGGTCGCTGATGGAGGAGCCCGCGTTAGATTAGGTAGTTGGTAGGGTAATGGCCTACCAAGCCTACGATCTATAGCTGGTCTGAGAGGATGGCCAGCCACACTGGGACTGAGACACGGCCCAGACTCCTACGGGAGGCAGCAGTGGGGAATATTGGACAATGGGGGAAACCCTGATCCAGCGATGCCGCGTGAGTGAAGAAGGCCTTCGGGTTGTAAAGCTCTTTCAGTGGGGAAGATAATGACGGTACCCACAGAAGAAGGACCGGCTAACTTCGTGCCAGCAGCCGCGGTAATACGAAGGGTCCTAGCGTTGTTCGGAATTACTGGGCGTAAAGGGCGCGTAGGCGGCCTATTAAGTCAGGTGTGAAAGCCCCGAGCTTAACTTGGGAACTGCACTTGATACTGGTAGGCTAGAGATCGGAAGAGGTGAGTGGAATTCCTAGTGTAGAGGTGAAATTCGTAGATATTAGGAAGAACACCAGTGGCGAAGGCGGCTCACTGGTCCGATACTGACGCTAAGGCGCGAAAGCGTGGGGAGCAAACAGGATTAGATACCCTGGTAGTCCACGCCCTAAACGATGAGTGCTAGATGTCGGTGGGTAACCATCGGTGTCGTAGCTAACGCGTTAAGCACTCCGCCTGAGGAGTACGGTCGCAAGATTAAAACTCAAATGAATTGACGGGGACCCGCACAAGCGGTGGAGCATGTGGTTTAATTCGAAGCAACGCGCAAAACCTTACCAGACCTTGACATGGGTACTATGAGCTTGGGAATCTGAGCTCTTCACTTCGGGTGGGTACCACACAGGTGCTGCATGGCTGTCGTCAGCTCGTGTCGTGAGATGTTGGGTTAAGTCCCGCAACGAGCGCAACCCTCGTCTTTAGTTGCTAACGGTTCGGCCGAGCTCTCTAAAGAAACCGCCGGTGATAAGCCGGAGGAAGGTGGGGATGACGTCAAGTCCTCATGGCCCTTATGGTCTGGGCTACACACGTGCTACAATGGTGGTGACAACGGGAAGCGATAGGGCAACCTGGAGCAAATCCCTTAAAAGCCATCTCAGTTCAGATTGCACTCTGCAATTCGAGTGCATGAAGTCGGAATCGCTAGTAATCGCGGATCAGCATGCCGCGGTGAATACGTTCTCGGGTCTTGTACACACCGCCCGTCACACCATGGGAGTTGGTTTTACCTTAAGCTGATGAGCTAACCGCAAGGGGGCAGTCAACCACGGTAAGATCAGCGACTGGGGTGAAGTCGTAACAAGGTAGCTGTAGGGGAACCTGCGGCTGGATCACCTCCTTTCTAAGGATGTGGACTTCGAAATTCTCACGAGTTTCCAGGACACATTAAAAATCCCTCAAATGAGGGTTAGCTTCTGCCTATGGATCCCTTTTTATCTCTAATGTTTTATAAAAACGCATTAACAAAATAAATTGTAAGTTTCTGCATTTTTAGATATAAAGAGTTTACGGGGGTGTAGCTCAGCTGGGAGAGCACCTGCTTTGCAAGCAGGGGGTCATCGGTTCGATCCCGTTCACCTCCACCAGTTTTAGCAGATTTAGAAAAAATTCTAATCTGGATCCATCGCGGGCTAGTAGCTCAGTTGGTTAGAGCACACGCTTGATAAGCGTGGGGTCGGAGGTTCAAGTCCTCCCTGGCCCACCATAGCCCTTTAAAAATCTTACTTTCTACGATGGTTTAAAATTTCCTTATCTTTTTTACAGATGTTTCTTTCTTTTAGAAATGAAAATAAGATTTTCTGTTAAACAAGAAGAAAATAATTTTTTTTATGTGCCTTTCGGATGAAAAACCCTAAAGGCACTTTTTAATTTATTTATAAGATGTTTTTTAACTTAGTTCTATTTTTTCTTTAAAAATTCCTTTGATTTGTTTAAGAGCGATTTAAATTTTCTCGCAGTTTTTTAAGCCAATAATTATTAAAAAAAAGGCGATCAATCTTACGCATGAGCGTATATCCATAATAGGGTATCAAAGACTCATAAATAAAGAGTTTGTCTGCACAAGGTTTTCGATGTTTCCAGGCAAGATGATTTTTCATAAGAAGGTCATCATAGGACATAAGATATTTATTTTTGGGATCTTTGTGATACAAAACAGTTAGAATAGCTTGGTCATGACAATGGCCAGCCGCATCTGGAAGAGATTCATATTTACTTGGTAGGTCTGTTAAAAGCTCTGGGTCTTGTGCATATTTAAGCCACATTTGAACAAACTCACGGGCTTCAGGCGTATTTCTAAAAATCATAAAACCAGCCCATAAAACGGAACCGTTATGACATTCTGGAGTGTCACAATTTAAAGACATAAAAACATCGCGTTTAACTTTTTTTGAGGCCCATCCCCAAATCTCTTTGTTTTCATAAACGCTGAGAAGAATAGGATGCTGTTCAGCTAATTTTATAAGAGGTGTTAGAGACGCTTTAATAAGATTTCCTGTGTCGGAATAAATAACAATTGCGTTTTCAGGAACACTTTTAAGTGTTTTTAAAATAATCCAAGGTTTCCAAAGCCAGTATCCCGCTCCTTTCGGTTGATCTATAATTTCTTTGTTTTCTGAGACAAATTGAGGATCAAGGAGAGATTTACGGTAGTTTAAGATGAAATCTACGCCGCGTCCCAGGCTTGATTGTGCAAGGGCGTATTGATTTTGAAAAAATACCTCTGGCCCATCTGCATAAGAAATAAGATAAACAGGCGCTCGAGAATTATATAGAGGAGCTTGAAAATCAGGATTTGAAAATTTTTCAAGGGGTCTTGTTGAAAGATCAGTCAAAAAGAGCAAACGTTCAGCTTTATAAAAACAAAACCCAAACCCAATACATAAAATAATCAAAAGCATAAAAAAAATTCGATAGAACATATTTAAATTGATCCTTAATAAAATGTTTTTACCAAGAAAGGGGGGTGATATCTACATTAATGAAATTCCCAAGACGAAGAATTTGATTTTGGAGTGTTAAAGGAAGCGTGATTTCTCCGGATGTTCCAGAAAGAAAACCAAGAGAAAGCTCTAAAAACAAGCGATCTTGCGTCGAGTATGTTTGATTTTGAGATAAGTGTTTTAAAAATTCAGGAATGCCTTTCACAGTCGATGTAAAAGAGCCCTCAGGATTGAGTGTATCGTCCAAGGCGAGTGTTCCCTCGAGGCTAAACGTTAAATCTCCCCATGACAGAGTTGCTTTCTCGATATCCAAAGCACCTCCCCGATCTTTCCATTGGCTTAAAATAGTTTTGAGAGACTTTTTAGGGAAATCTGAAAGATCGATTTTTTCCATAAGAAAAGCAGTAAAGGAGATGTTTTCAATATCAGGTCCAATATTTTTTGAAGATTGGTTTAAAGAAAGTTTTTTAAAAGAACCAGTTATATTTAATCCTGGTGTTTCGTAAGAAGTCTCTTCATTTTTTACACGTAAGGTCTGAGGCGTAAGGGAAAGATAAAGATTTTCGAGAGATGCGCTTGGGGATGTTAAAGTTTGAATGTTTATAAACTCAGCATTTCCCATTGCATAAAAAGACTCAGAAGAAAAATTGATATCAAAAGAAGTAGGTCCAAAAATAATATTACGTGGTTCTTTTAAAAAAGAGGCTGTTAACGTATCAAAAGACCCTTTTATTTGTTTTGAAGAGAAAGGCGAAAAAGAAAAAAGAAGAGAATCGATTTTTATAGAAAAAGAAATTGTGTTTGAAAGAAGAAGATTTTCAAAAACAAGACCCGTTGCTTTTAAGGTAATAATTGGAAAAAATTGATGAATTTTGAGTGTCTCGTACCGAATTTCTTGCCCCTGTTCTTTAAGAGATGAAAGTTTCTTTTCAAAGAGGTGTTTTGCTTGAAAGACGCTAAACGTCCAAAATCCTCCCAAAAGAAGAATTAAAATACTTAAAATTATGCTGAAAAAACGTATTCTTCTAGGAGGAGTAACGGTCATTAATAAGGTCCTTACTTCTTTCTTCTAATTGTGTTTCGAGGCATGTTAAAAATGATTTAGGATTAAGACCCGGTGAGATCGGAGGAAGGAACTCAATAATAACACAACCTGGTCGTTTTAGAAAAGATCTTCTGCCCCAAAATAATCCACTATTCAGAGCAACGGGAACAACGGGGACATTTAAAGCTTGGTAAAAAAGAGAAATACCTGTTTTATAGGGAACTTTTGCTCCTGGGGATGTTCTTGTCCCTTCTGGAAAGAGAATAATATGAGATCCTGAACTTAAAGCTTGAGCGGCTCTTAAACAAAGATTTTTGAAAGGTAATTTCTTGCGATGACGACTCAAAGGAATCATCCCTTCTTTTTTCAAATACCATCCAAAGATAGGGATATAAAGCAGCTCCTTTTTTAAAAAATAAACAGGGTTTTTCAAAATTTTATGAAACACAAAAGTTTCAAAAGTCGATTGATGTTTTGATGCAATTAGACAAGGAGTTTGAGGCACCTCTCCGCGAATTTCAAAGGTCAGGTGAGTAATATGTTTTAAAAGGAAAAAAATAATAGACACCCAAAATTGTGGGATCCATAACGTATATTTTCGTGGAAGAATTAGAAAAGGGAGAAATAAAATACTTAGACAAGCTGTTATCACAAACATACTGATATTAAAAAGTAATGATCTAGAATAGAGATTTAAAGTTTGAAAAAATGTCATAATTTTTTTTAAAGTTAAAATGAAGACCTAAGGATCTAAAGAATAAATGTGAAAAGCCTCGTTTGTAAAGCTCTTATGATTAAAAGACATATTTTTATTTCGACCAGGTTTCTTTAAAAATTAATTCTTTTAAAAAAAAGCGAATCTCTTCATAACAAATTCGAAAAATCGCAAGATTATATTTAATATATTCAGAAAAAGACAGTTTTAATGCTGGTAAAGTTTTCCACCAATAAATCCCATGAAAAAGAGACGAAAAGACGGGGTGAGGAACGAATGTTATATTTGGTAAGGCTCTCTTAAATTCTAATAAACTTCGGGGCATATGATAAATAGAAGTAACAAGACGTATAGATTTTAAAGGAGCTTGGTTTTTTAAATGGTTCAGCATGTTTTGATGTTTAATCCAAAGAGCGACTTCTTGAGCATTCTCATGCGTATTTTTTGCGTGATGACCAAGCTGCATTTTAGAAAGATCGACGGGAATATTCAGGGAAGATGCTGATTTTTTGGTGGCCTCTAAAAGAATATCAGGTCCCGTAACATTTTTTTCAACCCCTGAAATAAATAGATGTGTTGCAGCATCTTCATTTATAAGGGACAGCCCTTTTATAATACGCCCTTTCCCACCTGTTAAAACAACAAGAAGATCTGTCTTTTCATAAGGAGGAAGAGGCTCTTTAAAAAAAGAAAGATACCCAAGAAAAAATAAAAACCCTAAAGCCCAAATAAGGATAAATGAAGTTGAACTCCAGAGAAGGAGAGAGAAAAGTTTTTTTAAAAAAATAAGGATTAATTTTAATTTTTCAAAAGGTTGAGATTTTCTAATCAAGAAAGCCATAATATTATAAAGGGTCCTTAATTTAGATGAAATTAAAAAGGCAGAAGAACTTTCTGAAACTTGTTTTTAATAGACGCTTAATCATCATTGACGTGTCAGTATCTTAAAGCAAGTACTTTGTGAGCATTTTTTGCTACCCAAGCTTATGGAATTGATAAAGCTTGGCTTTCATGCGGTTGCTTTTAATTGAATCGAAAATCGATAAGGATATACATGATTTTATACCATTTCCTTTGACGTATACTTTCAAAAAAACCAATACTTTTTCGCTTATTTCATTTGTGCCGAACCCCATTAGATTGAAAAGGTCTCGTCTTATATATCATAATTTTTTATAACTTCTCTTTTTTTATAGATTGTTTTTAAAGCTCAAATTATCTATAAAAAAAATCATCAATTTTTTCTATGGTAACAATAAAATTAGCATATCTGAATCCTTAAAGCGTTTCTTTAATTACAATTTATAAAAACCTTTAAGTTTTTTTGTTTATTCTATTTGGTGATGACTCATAAAGTTAATTTCAAAGGTTTTTATATTTTTTTCTTTTTTGTCAGTTATAAATAGTATAGTCTATTTTAAGTTATAAAAAAAATTTAGAATAAGAAAGAAAGTATAAGAATCTAACCAGTTCTTTTGGGAGAAACGATGTTAAAAAAACTATTAATAATAGCTATTGCTTCATTACAACTATCTTCTTTAAGTGCAGAAGGAGCAAATTGTAATTGTTCACCTTCCAGCCCTGACTTTATTGGTTGCTGTAATACTAAGTGTGGTGCGAATACTACCTGCTCTCTCAATTGTATGGTTCACCAGGATGTATCTGACTCCCCACAAACCTCAGGAAATAATTTTTTTTAGTTTTATAAAATTTAAACAAAAATAAGAAAAGAGTAAAAAGAGATGTTTGTGCGCCTTCTTATGTTTTTTTGTTTTGTGGCATTAAGTACTTTAAGTGCAAAATCTTTTTCTGAAAAAGGAGAAGTGATTACAGATTCTTTTTTGCCTGCTAATCGTATCATTCATTTTACAAAAGATGTGCTTCCGGAAGAGATGCGCAATAAAGTTTTAACGGTGGCAATCTATGAAGAAATTCCTTTTGTATTTCCTTCAGAGGTTCCAAATGTTTATACAGGAATAAGTATTGATATATGGGAAAAGATTGCACGTGAGCTGGGTCTTTCTTTTAAATATATGCTTGTGTCGAAAGAGGAGGGGATGAAAGGTGTTGCTGAGGGGAAATATGATGTTCTTCTTGGCGCGATTCCAGATTTTGTTCAAGATGATAGCGCGCGATTTGATTACACACTTCCTTTTTATTCAGCTGGAATTGGCATTGCTATTTCGAAAGATAGTTTTTTAAGAATGGTTCTAAATTATTTTATTTCATGGGACTTTTTTAAAGTGGTTATCGGTTTTAGTATTTTTGTTATTTTGCAAACACTTACGCTCTGGTTTTTTGAACGTAAGATAAACCCTCATTATCAAGGAGGATTTTGGAGAGGAATCGGAAATGGTTTGTGGTGGTCTGCTGGAATAGGAGCTTTAAATGAAGCAGGAGATGTAAATACTCAAACTTTGTGGGGTCGGTGTATTGCTGTTTTTTGGATGTTATTGGCACTGGTAATGGTTAATATTTTTACAGGTTCTATTGCCTCAGAGTTAACAATTGGAAAGTTATCAACAAATATTCAAACAGTAGCAGATCTTCGCAAGTTAAATGTTTTGTGTCTTGATGAAAAGTCTTCAAAAAAATTTCTTAAGGAGCATTTTGTTAAATTTAAAACCGTCAGTTCCTTAGAGGAAGGCTTTGAGTTCCTTCAAAAAAATAAAGGAAGTGCATTGATTTATTCTGAACCGATGTTGAAATATATGATTAATACAACATCTTTGCCAAATATTCAGTTTGTTCATGCTGGAATAGTAAGCCAATATTATAGTATTAAAGTTCCGCGTGGAAGTAAGCTTTTGTATTCTCTTAACCAGGTCATTCTAAAACTTCTAAATGGGGAGGAAATTAAGAACATTTTATCTCGTTACTTTGGGAATGTTACAGATCTTCGGACTTAATCTACAACGTATGTTTTTTTATAAATTTAAGATAAAAATTGAACAAAAAAAGTTTTTTTCTATGTGAAAAGCTTTAAAAATGTACTGTCAGCCCTATTGATACCTCATAAAAATTGCTGTAAAATCTTTTTGCTTGCTTCTTTATCTGATAATCAAGCAGGATGTAGCACATTGAGTCACATCCACGAGAAAATACAATAAAAAATATTAAAAATTCTTAAAGAGATCATTTCAGTGATTTTTAGGAAAAAATAATAAAGGATTCCTTATGATTGCACGTATACTCTTAATTTTATTGGCTTTAAGTGTGAGTATTTTAGAAGCAGGTGTTTCATCCTCTGTTTTCTCGATAACTCAGACCAAAGTGGAACGCTTTGAAAAAAGTCGATTACCAAGTCATCTTATTCATAAAGTTTTAAACATCGCTGTGTGCGAAATGGCTCCTTTTGCTTTTCTTAAGAAAGAAAATAACTCTTATCAAGGGATTAGTGTTGATATTTGGGAATTTATTGCCCGGAAGAATGGGTTATCTTTCAAGTATATTCCCGTTACCAAAGAAGAAGGGATTAAAGGAATATCTGAAGGCAAGTATGATATTTTGTTAGGTGGAATTCCAGATTTTGTACAAGAGAAAGGGATGGCATTTGAGTATACAATTCCTTTTTATGTTTCTGGGTTGGGCGTTTCTATTTTAAAAAGTAACCCAATTAAAGTTATGATAGATTACTTTATTTCTTGGAATTTCCTAAAGTTTATTGTTTTTATTATGCTCTTTATTGTTGTTCAAACCTTTACGCTTTGGTTATTTGAAAGGAAAAAAAATCCTTATTACAAGGGAGGATTTTGGAAAGGTGTTGGAAATGGGTTATGGTGGTCAGCAGGAATTGCAACCTTGAATGAAGCAGGAGACGTTGCTACAAAATCCATAGGCGGGAGAGTTATTGCTGTTTTTTGGATGTTTGCAGCACTTATTATGATTAATATTTTTACAGGTTCAATTGTCTCAAAATTAACTGTGGGAGAACTATCATCTCACATAGAAGATTTATCAGATCTTCGGCGTATGAAAGTTCTTTGTCTTAATGGGACAGATTCAAAACAATTCTTAGATGATCATTTTATTTCCTATGAAATTGTTCCTTCTTTAAAAGAAGGGTTCAATCTTTTAAATAAAAATCAAGCCCAAGCTCTTATTTATAATGAACCTATTTTAAAATATGAGATGAAGAAATACCCAAATCCAGATATTAAATTTGTTCCTGCAGGTCTTGTGAATCAATATTATAGTTTTATGGTTCCTCAAGGAAGTGATATCCTGTATTTCCTTAATCAGGAAATTTTAAATCTTATAAACATGCAAGAAATTCAAACGATTTTGTTAAAGTATTTTGGAAGTGGACGTGATATGAGAAATGGTTAAAGCATTTTAAAGATGAGGCTAAAAAATGACATCCTACGAAGAAGAAATCCAAGAGCATCGACTGGAAACATTTCAGACCCGTCGTCCAACAGTTTTTGAATTAGAAGAAATTCTTTTTGAAATGATTCCCATTTTGGATCATGGATTTATACGTCTTATCGATTACATGGGCAATGATAGTGCAATCGTACAAGCTGCTCGTGTTTCTTATGGGCGTGGGACAAAAAAAGTCAGTGAAGATAAAAGATTGATTAATTATCTTATACGGCATCGGCACTCAACGCCTTTTGAGATGTGTGAAATTAAGTTTCATGTTAAAATGCCCATTTTTATTGCGCGACATTGGTTGCGTCATCGAACCGCGAGTGTCAATGAGTATTCTGCGCGATATTCCATTTTAGATCGGGAGTTTTATATTCCTGATCCAGGACAACTGGCAAGTCAATCCCTTCAAAATAAACAAGGAAGAGAAGAAGTTTTAAAAGGAGAAGAAGCCGCGCGTGTTCTTCAGATTCTTAAAGAAGATTCAGCCCGGTGTTATGATCATTATGAAGAAATGCTCAATGAGCATGAGGATGGAACGGTAATTGATCCGCATCGCCAGGGACTGACACGTGAATTAGCCAGAATGAATTTACCTGTCAATTGCTACACACAATTTTATTGGAAAATTGACCTTCACAACTTTATGCACTTTTTAAGTTTAAGAGGAGATGGACATGCTCAGTATGAAATTCGTGTCTATGCTCAAAAAATGCTTGAAATTTTAAAATTATGGGTTCCTTTTACCTATGATGCTTTCATGAAATACCGTCTTGAAGGTGCGCTTTTATCAAGAGATGGCTTAAAGACGCTTAAAAAAATTCTCAAAGGAGAAAGAGTCTCGCAAGAAGAAAGTGGGCTTTCTAAAGGAGAGTGGCGAGAGCTCGGAAACATGTTAGAAGTAACACTTGAGGAAAAAAATTGACCCTTGGAGAGAAGTAATGTAATCTTATAAAGACTCTTTTTTTAATAAAGACCATACATAAAAAAGAAAAGAAAGGAAGAGGGCGTGCGAACAGGGTATATCTTACTTATTGTGGGTGTGATTTTTCAGAGCATTTTTCTTAATACTAATGCTGTAAATTCTCATGAATCTTATCCTATCCTTTTATCCGAACAAGTTGAGAATTTTAAAGACATTCGAGAAACAATACCTGCCTCGCTTCTTAACAAGACCTTAAGTATTGGTGTTTATGAAGGAGCTCCTTTTGCTTTTCAAGATGAAAAAACGAAAACTTACAAAGGAATAAGCATTGATCTTTGGGAAATGATTGCGCGTAAAAATGGGTTATCTTTCACGTATGTTCCTGTGACGTTTGAACAAGGTCTTAAGGGTATTTCTGAAGAGAAATATGATCTTTTACTTGGAAACATTTCTGATTTCCCAAGAAAGGCAGGAATGAAATTTCAATACACCATTCCCTTTTATGTAGCTGGTATTGGCATTGCTTATTTAAAGGAAAGTAGTTTTCGTATTCTTTCTGATTATCTTATTTCCTGGGACTTTTTAATTGTAAGCTTGATTCTTCTTGCCTGTCTTTTTTTTCAAGCAGGCTCATTTTGGATTTTTGAGCATAAGAAAAATCCAGATTATAAGAAAAGTTTTTGGCGAGCAATTGGGAGTGGGCTCTGGTGGTCCACTGGCATTATGACCAATGCAAATATTGATGAAGGAGAAACGAAGACCTTTTTTGGAAGAATTGTTGCTGCATTCTGGATTTTCGGATCTTTGCTTGCAATGAATATTTTAATTGCGTCTGCTACATCCGTGTTAACGGTTGGAAAAATGTCTTTTGAGATTGGAGATATTGAAGATCTAAAAAGATCTAAAAATATTTTTTGCGTTGAAGGAACCTTTGGGCAACATTATTTAAATGATCATTTTATTCCCTATAAAGGCATAGCGTCTTTGGACACAGGATTAAAAGCTTTAGAAAATCGGACGGCTTCTGTGTTAATTTACTCATATCCTGCTTTGAGGTATGGATTGCTAAAACGGCAGCTTTCAGATATTGATTTAATTCCCTCAAAGCTTGGTATTCGGTATTATGGGATGGTCGTTCATGATCCAAGTCCTCTTTTAAGGATCATAAATCGAGATATTCTTGCGCTTATAAATACAGAAGAAATGGGGATTCTTGAGAAGAAATATCTCGGAGAAAGGAAGATCTGATGACTTTTCCTATGTTTATAATAAATAAGAAAAAAGGAGAAATTCTATAATGTTTAGACACTTGAAGTTATTTTTTTGTGGGATTATTTTTTCATTTTTAATGATTGATGTTTCAAGAGCAGATGAAGCTAATCCTAATTTTATCTCAGAAGAAGTTGAGGATTTTGAATCTTTTCAGGAAGTTATTCCAGCTTCTCTTCATAAAACATTAAAAGTTGGTGTTTATGAAGAAGCCCCTTTTGCTTTTCGAGATGAGAAAAAGGGAGAGTATCAAGGAATTAGTATCGATATTTGGGAGAAAATCGCGCGTAAAAATGGATTTACTTTTCAGTATTTCCCCGTCACACAAGAAGAAGGCATTAATAAGATTTGTAAAAAGGAATATGATCTCCTCGTGGGTCGCATCCCTGATTTTCCGAGAAAGCCTGGTATGGATTTTCAATATACAATTCCTATTTATGTGTCGGGCATCGGTCTTGCTTATGTCAAGCCAGGTAATTTTAATATTATTTTTAATTATCTTATCTCGTGGGACTTTTTAATGATTCTTCTGGCGCTTCTGGGATGCCTTTTTCTTCAAGCAGGAACTTTTTGGGTTTTTGAGCACAAAAAAAATCCAGATTATAAGAAAAGTTTTTGGAAAGGTATTGGAAGTGGCTTATGGTGGTCCACTGGAATTGTGACATCAGCAAATATTGATGAGGGCGAGACAAAAACCCTTGTTGGGCGTGTTGTTGCTGGATGTTGGATGTTTGCTTCTTTGCTTGCAATGAATATTTTAATTGCATCTGTTGCTTCAGAGTTAACGGTTGGAAAGCTTTCGTCACAAATTCAAGATCTGGAAGATCTAAAAAAGTTGGGGAAAGTGATCACTGTCAGCAATACATTCGGTCAGAATTTATTAGAGAAACGCTTTATTCCACATAAGATTGTTAATTCTTTGGATGAGGCGCTTAAAGATTTAGAAAATGGAAAAGCTCGAGTTCTTGTTTATTCTGAACCGCTTTTGAGGTTTTTTCTCCATGCGCATCCTATTCCGGATGTTAATTTTACATCCTCAGGCTTTGGTGTGCGTTATTATAGCATGATTGTTCAAGAGCCAAGTGATCTTTTACGCATTATAAATCGAGATATTATGGATCTTATGAATGCGGAAGCGATTGCAATAATTGTGGAAAAATATTTAGGAAAAAGAGATATCTAAAAAATTTTGAAATGGGATGTTCCCTTTAGAAGAGAAAGAAGGGAGGTCTCATTTCAAAAAAATTATGCAGAAAATACGTATAAGACTCAAAATAATATGGAAATAATATTTTGTGCAAGAATTTTGCTTGAATTAAAGAAAAAGGCTGTATATAAAGAACAGACCTTTGCGGGCTGATAAGAATTTTCTTGAAAAAGAAGGTTCTTAGATTTCGTAAAGAGAGTTTTAACTCCTTGCCGGATAATCCGGCTAGGTCCTAGAAAAGTTTCTAGGAAGAGCAAGCCATAAGGAGAGTTATATGCCCTTTTATGAATGTGTTTTTATTGCACGCCAGGATCTTACCCAATCCCAAAGTGAGGGATTGGCTCAAAAATTTTCAGAGCTTCTTAAGGATAACGGTGGAAAAGTAACCAAAGTTGAACATTGGGGACTTCGTCAGCTGGCTTATCGTATTAAAAAGAATAAAAAAGGTTATTACCATCTCATGAACATTGAGGCAACACCCGAAGTTGTTGCGGAAATGGAAAGAAACATGAGATTAGATGAAGATATATTAAGGTTTTTAACGGTCCGCGTTGATGCCCTTGAAGAAGGACCTTCCATTCAGATGCGTTATCGTCCTGAAAAAGAAGAAGGTGTATCTGCTGGTGCAAATTATCGTCCACAGGATGGGTATCGTTCTCGTCCAAACGAGTCGGTTCTTGACGAAAATAGCATGGATGATGTCAATCTGGAGGATATTGCTTCAGAGGATTTCGTTTCTGAATAAAGTCTCTACATATATTTTATAAAGATGAAAGGCATGGTATTTTATGACAAGTTATTCTGATACAAGCTCTGGGAGAGGAAATAGATCCTATGGACGTTCTGGTCCTTCAATGGAAGGAATTCCTGAAGAGTTTACGGTTGCACGTGCAGGGGTAAAGAGACCTTTTTTTAGAAGAAGAAAGACGTGTCCATTTTCAGGTGGAAATGCTCTTCCGATTGATTATAAAGATGTTCGGATGCTCCAAAAATTTGTTTCTGAACGTGGTAAAATTATTCCGAGTCGCATAACTGCTGTTTCTCAAAAGAAACAACGTGAGCTTGCAATAGCAATTAAAAGATCACGATTCCTTGCTCTTATGCCCTATGTTGTTCAGTAATTAATAAAGGCTGTTTATCTTTATTTTTTAAAATGCAGGAATTTTTGATGGGCACGCAACCCAATTCTTCCTCTGATGTCAGGGCGTTTCTTTTCTCATCATGGAAAGGAAGAATGGGACTTGCGATTGGGGCTGGCCTTTTAAGTTGTTTATTGTCTCTTAGTTTTATTGTGAACCCTTTCCTTGGGCTTATTTTTTCAACCTGTGCTCTTCTGCCTATTTTTTTGAGTGGATTTACGTTAGGTGTCGAAGGTGCCGTAATTTCAGCGATCACACTTTGTATTATTGAGGGTCTTCGAGGAAATATTGTGATGCCGCTTATGAGCATGACTTTTATTGTTCTGGCTATTCGGCAAAGTCTTTTGGTTCGTCGTTCAAATGGAAAGCTTTTTTTCTACCCCATAGGACGTTTTGTTACTTTTCTTTTAATGTTGACGCTTCTTTTTTTGATAGGAATAGTGGTGGGGACAAAGACTTTTTTTCTAAAAAGTCTTTCTCTTTCCTATCATGTCAATTTTACTTCTTTTGAAGATCTTATTTCTTTTTATGTTCAAGAATTTATTAAAAACGCAGGCTTGCAAGCCCAATGGGGAAAAGAGGGGGTCTCTTTAATTGTAAATTATGGGCTTTCTTTTTTATTGATTTCTTGGGTTTTACATTTATTTGTTAATGTTATGATTTCTTTATCTCTTTTAAAAGACCGCTCTTGTGCTTTAAGACCTCCTTTTCTTATGCAAAATATAACGCTTCCCGTGTGGTATCCCTGCTTATTAGTGATATCCGTGGGTTTAATTTTTATGGGAGAAGACCTTTCCTATCTTGGCAAAAATGCATCTCTGCTTGTCATTATGGGATTTGTATTTCAAGGATGTTCTCTTGTACATCTGCAGGTTCAAAAGTGGTTTAAAAATCAAGTGGTCTTTCAAAGAATTACGCTCGGTTTTTTTTATGGAAGTATGATCATTATGTTGCCATGGTTTTTAGGAGTTGCAGCTTTAGGAATTTTAGATCATTTTATGAACTTGAAAGCACGTCTCTCATCATGATTTTTTATGAGCGGTTTCTTAAAAATTGAAAAGTTGAATTGTTTAACATTAAGGAGTGAAAAAAATGCAAGTTATTCTTTTGGAACGTGTTCCAAATTTGGGTCAAATAGGATCCGTTGTCGACGTTAAGCCAGGATATGCACGTAATTATCTATTGCCTAAAAAGAAAGCCCTTCGTGTAACCCCTGAAAATATTGCTATTTTTGAAAAGCAAAAAGCGCATCTGGAAGCTTCCAACTTAACGAAAAAGGCAGAAGCAGAAACATGTGCTCAAAAAATTCAAGGGTTTACGATTACATTGATTCGTCAAGCTGGAGATAGTGGGCATCTTTATGGATCTGTAACACCTCGCGATATTAGTGTTATATTAATGCAAAAAGGAATTGAGATAAAAAGATCTCAAATTGTTTTAAAAGCTCCAATAAAAGAAATTGGGATTTATGAGTGTGATCTTATTTTACATCCAGAGGTTATTGTTCCATTAACGCTGGTTGTAGCTCAGTCAGAAGAAGAAGCTCAAGCTAAAATGGCAGAGTCACAAAAATCATAAAGTTAGTCTTTAAAAGGAGAGGCGATCATGGCGCCGCGCGCCCTTATTTTTGATTGTGACCCTGGAACAGATGATGCTGTCGCTTTATTAATGGCTTTTGCGCATCCCGATCGCTTGAATATTTTAGGGGTTACAACGGTCGGGGGAAATGTTCCTCTAAAATATACATCTGTTAATGGCCTTAAGATTGCAGAACTTGCGCGGCGAGAAGATATCCCTGTCTTTGCAGGATGTGATCGACCTTTGGTTAAGCATGAATATTTAAGTGTAGAGGAAATTCATGGAAAAACGGGTCTTGCGGGGGTTAATTTCCCGGAGCCTAAAAGAGCTTTAGAAACAGAGCATGCTGTTGATTTTATCATACGCATGCTTATGCAAAGCCCTAAAAAAGTTACACTTGCAGTAACAGGCCCTCAAACAAACATTGCAATGGCCCTCGTAAAAGAACCTAAAATAGTTTCAAAAATAGATGAGATTGTTTTTATGGGGGGGTCTATTACAGAAGGGAATATAACACCGGCAGCTGAATTTAATTTCTTTATGGATCCCCATGCCGCGCATGTTGTTCTATCAAGTAAAATTAAAATGACTATGATGGGACTTGATGTCACCCATCAACTTGTCACGACCCCAGAGCGTCTTAAAGATATCCAAAAAATAGGCAATAAGCAATCTCAAGCTATTTTTGATATCTTGTCGTTTTCAGGAGCTTACGACATGAAACGTTATGAAATAGATGGTGGGCACATTCATGATGCGGTTGTTACGGCTTTTCTCCTAAAGCCTGATTTATTTTCGGGCCGTGATTGTCCTGTACAAGTAGAAATTGCAGGACATGTGACAATGGGACGTACATTAGTCGATTGGTATAACGTTAATAATTTAACCACAAACGTTAAGGTCATGCGGCATGTTGATATCGATGGCTTTTATGATCTTTTATTAGAATGTTTAAAAAGATATTCATAAGGGTAAAAATTTACGATTCCAACCTTGAGCAGGAAAAATGAAAATTTTGTCATAATTATTTCTAGATCATTGAATTTTTTTTCAAGACGTGTCTTTTTAAATATGATTTAATAAATAAAAGTAAAATGAGGGGGGTCTTTCTCTAAAAAATAAAAAATACCTTTAGCTTTAAAAATAAAATTTCATAAAGGGAGCTTAAAAAATGATACTATTAGAAAAAATCCTTAACAAATATGGTATAGAAAATCAGAAAGATTTTTATTTTATTATAACAATATTTGGAATTATATGTTTTATATCATCTTTTGGGAAGACATATGTCAATTTAGATCTTTATCAATTTTTTAAAAAAGGCTTAGTTTCCTGGAATTTTAGTATGCCTTTTTTAGGAGCTTTATTGGGAACGCTTTTTTTCCCAAAAATTCGTGGAAGAATGCTTTCAAAAAATATTCTGCAAATTTCTTTTGTGAGCCTATTTATTATCCTTGGGTTGATGATTTTTTTGATGTATACATGGTATGATTTTCCTTTGCGGTTTTTTATTGGCTTTTTTGTCGTGCTCATTTTTTTAGAGATATCTTGTTTTGAAGCAGAAATTTTTCAAGCCCCTTATCGTGCTACTTTGTTTAGTTTAGTGGGAATTGAAGGAGCACTTTTAAATTCTCTGGGATCTTCTTTTATCGGTTTTGTTCATTCTCCTTTGGAAGCTTTTGGCGTTTGTATGAGCGGTCTATTAATATGTTGTGGGCTTATTTTTATATGGAAAACACCTTCTGGGCAGAAGAAAAAATCTCTTGATAAAGGAACACCCAATTCTAAACAGGCTTTTTACAAAATTATTTGTATGTTTCCTTTTGTGTTTATTGCAATATTTATGATGGGGGGGTTAGGAGAAGGAATCTCGACTTATTTGCCAATATATTTTGAAAATCTTGGTTTGAATAAGGCAGATGCCGCTTTTGCATATTCTTTTGCAGGATTAGGAGGGTTGGTGTTAATGCCTCTTGCAGGAAGGATTGGAGATAAATATGGATATGAAGAAGCCTTTTTTCTTACAATTATACTGGGCCTTTTTGCAGTAAGTATGACGTTCTTTAATTCACAGACATATGTTCTTTCTTTTCTATTTTTTTTGATTAGTGGAACAAAGCAAGCTTTTATATCTTTGTCATCTGCATGGATTGCAACACAGTATTCTGGAAAAAGTCTTTCTTATGGTATGGCTACTTTTTCTTTAACGAAGATGGCAAGTCATGTTTTTGCACCTCTTAGTTTTGGAGCTTTAATGAACTCTTATGAAAATAGAGGTTTTTTACTCGGATGTTTGGGCGCATTCGGTATGACCTTTATTTTAATGATTTTACAAAACAAAAAATCATCCTAAGAAAATGTTTCTTTAAGGACTGATTTCGTTATATTCTCTTAAGCGGTTATTACAATGTATAGGCATGGAGTTCTTTATGCGTTTTTTTTTCAATAGATATTTTTTTGTTTTTTTTATGGTGTCAGTTTCAGTCTTGTTTTCGAATGCCAACATAGGAAAGGCTATGTGTATTTCAACAAAAGAAGAAATTGAGAGACTTATACCTAAAGGATGGCCTAAGAATGGTCTCTTAGTCTTCCCAGAAATGGGACGAGGTCCTTATTTAAAAGCAATAAGCAGTGCTAAAAAAAAGATTGAAATGGCGGCCTATAAATTATCGGATCCAAACATAATAAAAGCCCTTGTTGATCTGCGCAGAGAGAATTCCGATATTGAAATTGATCTCTTGATTCAACCAGAAACCTTCGCACATGAAAAAAGTGGTAATGTTGTCTCTCCCATCGAGTTCTTAAGAGAAAATGGAATTAAAGTTCACATCCTGTCTGGCAAATTTAACCAAGCCCATTATAAAATGCTTCTTATTGATGGAAAGTGGGGGATTGTTAGCACAGGAAATTTAGATCAAGAGTCTTTTGATGGGCTTAAAAGTGTGACGGCTGAACCATGCCGCGATTTTGCTCTTACAATTACAAACGCTGAGATGATTCAAGAGATGAGCCGTGTTTTTCAAGCGGATATTCATCACGAAGATGTGGTGCCAACACATCCTTTCTTAGTCTGGGGGCCTGATCAACAACGGCATGTTTTTTCCAAAATGATTAAATCTGCGACGCGATCCATTCGAATTTACCAGCAAGATTTCCAGGATATGGAAATTGCGCAGTTGGTAGCAAATGCTGCTGCTACTGGTATTAGGGTTGAAGTTATTATGATACCCTATCCCTTTAGCAAGACCAAAGATAACAATATTCCCAATCAACAGCTCATTCGGAAGGCTGGCGGGCATGTCTATCTTCATGGACGGCATTATATCCATGCAAAAATGCTTCTTATCGATGCGGAAGATCCTGGAGCAAGGCTTTTATGTCTAACATCGTGCAATTTCTACACACCTTCTCTTAATGGGACACGTGAACTTGGTGTTCAGACAAGGGACGAGGATCAAATTAGAGCTATATTGGGAATTTTCGAGTGCGATAAAAAAGCTTAAGAGAAGCAACTCAAATAGGGCAAACGTTTTAGTATATAAACTGACTATAGAAAGAATTGTATGCGGTTTTTATAAAAATTAATTTATTTTTCAAGGTGTTATATAGAAAACTTTAAATAATGAGATTTTTTTCTGTTTTTTTTGTTTAAACAGAATAAACTAAAGGGTAACAGATAAAAATAAAACCGAATGACTTAAATAAGGATAATAAAAATGAAAATCAAACAAATAGTCTGTGGGGCTTGCTTAGGATGTGTTCTCAGTAGTATTTCTCTCATCAGTATGTAAGTGCTGGTAAATCAACGGGCCCTTCCTATGCGGCTCTTGAAAGAGAATTACAACAGTATAATACTTTAGCAGATAAGACAAAAGTGTGTGAAGACTTATATCAAGAAAATATTGTATCTACGCGAATGGAGAAACTACATATGAATGATAGGGATAACAAGACCTATAGGTCTTATGCGAAGGTTACGCATCAGATTTGGGAAGAATATCACAAACTGGGATGTCCTAAAATTCTGGGGAAAAACCTTACCATATAAAGTTATTCTTTGGCTCTATAAAAGACTCTAAGAATTTAATGAGCTCTTTATAAATAAGAGGAAGAAATAGAAGATTTCTTTCTCTTTTTTAATTTAGTTTTTTTGACTTTAAATCTTTAAATAATAAGGAGGCACTTAACCAAAAGACGATATTAAAGAAGATATAAAAGACTCGAGAGTTTCGGAAGATTGAAGATGGTGGGACAAAAGAAGCGCAGCTTCTACCATATGAGAGCTTCTCAATGAGACTTTAGATTTGCGATGAATGCGAGCAGGCCTATATCTTACTACTTATGCTTTCAATAGGAAATGTTAGATCTTTTCCTTGGGGATGCCTTTTTTTAGGCAACAGTCTAAAAAAACCTCTCTCCTCATCCGTTATAAAACAACATGTTTCTGTATCTATGCGTGAGATAAGTTTTTTCGTACTGGCCTGGACATCCAAGAGATCGACGCGATATCCCATCAAGGGTTCTCTAGATCCATATTTTGTTTTTTTCCACTTACCAAATGCCAAAGCTCATCAATCATAACAATAACAGATTCAGAAACGGGATTGAGAGGCTTTACTTCTAAAGCTGATGTACTCTGAAGAGACAAGCAATTATATCCCCCTAAAGGCGCTACAATATGCATAAAGAACTATCCCGAATGATTTAAGATCAGAGTGAATTTCTTATCTCTTTGTGTCGGTATATTGGCATCCACACTTCTTATATTTGTATCTTTGAAATCCGCGTGTTTATCCAATTTTTACATATTTCGCTGATTGGCATTTCTTGCAAGTTATTTCAGACATTTGCTCACCTCCTTTATGGCTAAAAGGGTAGCATAGCGTTATTGTCCTTTCGTTAAGTATCTCATAATTTCAATAAGATAAAGTATTACTATCATATTTAGAGAATATGACCAAGAGACTCTTCATGGCTTTTCTTTAAAAGAAGAAAAGTTATTGCAAAATATAAATTAAATTTAATAAAAATTTTGGTAACCATTCACCCTAATAAACTTTAATGCCTTTATAAAATTGTGCTATTTTTTTAGGTATTCTCAAAATAACAAATTTTTACAAGATTGTGTTATTAAAGAGGTGAATAGTTATAAAGCCAAAATTTTCCCTTAAATTTATATGCTCATTTACTAATTTTAAACTTATAAGAAGCCTATACGGATTTTAGGATTAAAGTTCTTATATCTTCTTCAAAATGAGATAAAGAAGTCCTAGCATGCATCATATCTTGTTCCTCAATATTGATACCTTTTCCTGAAATAAAAGCATTGACAGATTGTAGGGTAGACGCGTTTACAGGAAGTCCTTCACCCATATGGATAAGAGCATTTGCTATCTTCATATTATGCATCGTAAGCATATTACGCATCATAGGCTCATCACCATTAGCAGCTTCGACAAGAGCAGAGGCGGCATAAATAGCGTCTTTATCATTTTGAAGTACATTGTCTTTTATAAAGTCCAATAGTGATTCGAAAAAAAGGAGAATATCGTCGGGAATATCCTTCTGAATCTGCAGAAGAATCTTGGTTATTTCTATGTTTTCTCGACTAAGTGTTGTTCCCGCTAGAGTAAGTTTTCGTGCAGCCTGACCAGCTCCTTTATCATTTTTAATTAAAGTGAACAAGCCTCCTTCTTCCTCATCTCTCTCAGCATCTGCAGTAGCACGTGGGGCAACTGGATGGGAGCTGTGATAACTTTTTCAGTGTCTTCAGGGCTCATAGAGAAAGCTACAGATTAAATACATGCAGTAATTAAAGCCACTGGTATTGTAAGCTTAATAAAATTAATTTTGATCATTTAAAGTTTTCCTTATTAATGTATTAATTAAGTAATAATATTCTTAAATTTAAACATATAGGAAACCTTATGATTTTATCAAGTTTTTTATAAAAAAAGCGCTTTTTGCATAAGAAAAACTCCTTAACTCTTTCAAGTATAAAGATTATTTAAAATGAATATTTTTTCATGTCCTACAATTTTTCTAAACCACACCTCTGCTATATTTATTAATAAGCAGCTCGGTAACGTACTACTTCAATTTGACTCTTTGCTTTTAGCATAAAAAGTTGAGAATCGCGTTACTTTTGTAATTTTTGTAAAAATTGGGCAAGTTCTGATGTGCAAGAAGTTTTTATTAAAACCTACCCAAAATGCGCGCTCTTTTTGCCGGCTGTCTATATTTTCTGCACGTCAAGCTGGAAAAAGTATGCTATTTAAATTTCATAAAACGAGGTTTATTTAAGAGTATTTCATGGAATGTAAGTGTTTTTCATGATATTCTCTTGAATATTACCATTTAGCATAAAGAAAGTATTTTTCATGAATCGAGTAAAAAATAATTGTTTTTCAGAAAAAATAAGCGTTTTTCAGGGAAAGGCTTTGCCCGAGAGTGATGGAAGTTTGGCAGGATATGCTGCTCTTATAAATGCGTATGATTTAAAAGTTCCCTTACCAGAAATGCTTTCTTTTATTAGTAACAAACATGTCCGTTATCAAACAGAAGAATGGGAGATCTATACCCTGCGTCATAAACCCGAAGATACGCTCCAAGGACATTTAAAGTTTTCTTTAAAATATGAGGGCGTGGATCTTGGAATTTTAAATGCGCTTTTTAAGAAAGTATCTCCAAAAGAAATTGAAGCATGGGTCAAAGAAGAGCCCGTAGGTCAATATAGTCGGCGGGTCTGGTTTTTCTATGAGTGGTTAAGAGATCAAAAACTTAACCTTCCAGATGCAGATACTGGAAATTATATAGAAGCAATAAATCCTTTGCAGCAGTATGAAACATTTCAAAGTATGTCTCATCGTCACCGCGTTATTAATAATTTGCCAGGAGGAAAAAACTTTTGCCCTCTTGTCAGGCGTACAGAAAAAATTGAAAATTTTAAAACACTTCATTTAAGTGAACTTGCCCATCAACAAACGGGCATGATCCATAAAGATGTTTTGACACGCGCGGCGGCATTTTTATTACTAAAAGATTCGCGTGCTTCTTTTGCAATTGAAGGTGAGAGTCATTTAAAGAATAGGGTTGAGCGATGGGGGCGTGCCATATCTCAAGCAGGCATTCGCCCTATAAATTTAGAAGAACTCTTAAGACTTCAAAGAATCGTTATTGAGGATACACGTTTTGTAAAACTCGGTCTTCGGGAAGATGGGGGATTTATTGGGGTTCATGAGAGAGGAACAGGTATGCCTCTTCCCGATCATATATCCGCTCATCCTAAGGATTTACCTCTTCTTTTGGAAGGAATGACACAAGCTTATAATGATCTTCATAAAAAAGAAAATATAGATCCTGTTATCCTTGCCGCAGTTATTGCGTTTGGTTTTGTTTTTATACATCCTTTTGTAGATGGAAATGGCCGTATTCAGCGTTACCTTATTCATCATGTTCTTGCAGATTTAGATTTTGCTCCAAAAGGAATCGTTTTTCCGATATCAGCTGTCATTTTAGAGCGCATTGATGAATATAGATGTGTCCTTGAGTCCTATTCAAAGCCTCGGCTCGAGTTCATTAATTGGCGTCCGACTAAAGAAGGAAACGTCGAGATCCTTAATGAAACCATTGATCTCTACCGGTATTTTGATGCCACACGTATGGTAGAGTTTCTCTATGATTGCGTCTCAGAAACAATTGAGAAGGTTCTTCCGGAAGAAATACGATATTTAGAATGCTATGATCGCATGAAAAAAGAAATTGAGAAATTCTTTGACATGCCAGATTATTTAACGGATTTATTGATTCATTTTTTAGAACAGAATAAAGGAAAACTTTCTAAAAGAGCAAAAGAAAGAGAATTTAAGGCGCTTTCAGAAGAAGAATGCGCTCACCTTGAAAACCTCTATAGGGAAATATTTATAAATCAAACTTAAGTTTAGGAAACGTCCTTCATTTCTAATTTCTTTTTGTTAAAGATAAGACTAATAATATTGCCAAGACACGTCCTTTATTTTATAGAGAGTAAGGTTCATCTGAGAACGCTTTCATAAAAAAGGAATAGCCCATGATAGACCATATTTCTTTCTCCGTGAATAATTATGCCCAGAGCTTAAAATTTTATGACGAAACATTAAAAATACTCGGCATTGAACGTCTTATGACGTTTGAGACACCGGAACAAAATGTGGCTGGATATGGAAGTCATGGAAAACCATTTTTCTGGATGGGATGTGATACTTCTCCAAACGAGGAGGAATTTGTTGGAAAAGCGCGGGGATTTCATATTGCTTTTCAAGCTCCAAATATAGAAGCTATAAAAGCTTGGCATAAAAAATGTTTAGAGCTTGGAGGAAAAAACAATGGAAATCCAGGCCCACGACCAGAATTCCATCCAGATTATTATGCAGCTTTTATTATTGATCCCAATGGGTGGAGATTAGAAGCTGTTCTTCTAAAGAATGAAAAAAATAAATCCCTTTCCTAAGGAGAGATCACTTCAATCCTTTGTTGTCTTGAAGTGAGCCACCTAGAAAATATGGTTTCCACTTTTTAAAATTAACAAGGTTTGGAACATTGCCACAATGCAATGTAAGCGCCTGTTGGATCTTGCAGAACCGCAAACTGTCCGTCTTCACCTGCAGAGCGCGCAGGAACTGTGATCTTTGCACCTAGGGTTTGAGCCTTTTCAACCGTGGCATCAAGATTATCAACACTGATATAGCTTGTCCAATGGGGAGGAATCGTTCCCTTTCCCTCGGGTGTCTGTAAAAGACCACCTACTTTTTTTTCGCGGCAGCAAATCATTGTATAGACCATGCCATCTTCCATGGTATGGTCTTCGTAAGTCCATCCCAAAAGTTTTGCATAAAAATCCTTGGCTTGCGGGACATTGTCTGTCATCAGTTCGTTCCAGCAAAATTCTCCATGTTGTGATCGTGTGCTCATGTGAAGTCCTCCTTTTTTTATGATATGGAAAATATTAACTTATAGAATACCAGCTTTGAAATCGAAAGTATATCTCTCAGTTAAAATTGAGTTGATTTAAAATTGCTTTAGATCTCAGTAGGATTTTTTCTTGCCCTCCTAAAAAATTTCATTTACCTTTTGGGCATATAAAATCTTCAGGAATTTTAAAGACATCTTTTAGTTGGAAACGCATAGAAAAATGTTCAAGATAAATACGCATCCTCTCATTGCTCCTTCTCTTCTTTCTGCGGATTTTTCTTGTTTAAAAGAAGAAGTTTTAGCTCTTGAGCATGCAGGAGCAGATTGGCTTCATTGGGATGTGATGGATGGGCATTATGTCCCCAATCTAACTTTTGGCCCTATGGTGGTTAAAGCCTTGAGACCCATAACTGAGCTCCCTTTTGATATTCATTTAATGATCGAGCCTGTCACACCTTTCATAGAAGCTTTTGCAAAAGCAGGGGGCGATTATATTACTTTCCATCCAGAAGCAAGCCTTGATCCTCTTAAGGACATCAACTTGATAAAAAGTTTTGGAAAAAAAGTGGGATTGTCTTTGAATCCAGAAACACCGCTTGAAACACTATTTCCGTTTCTTGATAAACTTGATCTTGTTTTAATTATGACAGTTTCACCAGGATTTGGAGGACAAAGTTTTAAAGAAGCTCCCCTTGAAAAAGTTGAAAAACTCCGCATATTAATTAAACAAAATAATCTTTCTCTTCTAATCTCTGTTGATGGTGGTATTACACCTCAAACAGCAAAAAGTGCTTTAACGTATGGCGCCGACGTTCTTGTTGCAGGGACGAGCATTCTTTCCCATAAAAATCATTACAAAAAGGCTATTAAGGCATTGCGTTATCCCTTTGAAAATGCATAAAGAACTTATGACAAGTTCTGTACCTCCTCAAATTTTTTGTAAGTCGACCTTAAAACAGCATCGTTTAAAAGCTTTTGCTCTTTTAAAGGACAATGATCCTCTTGTTCGCATCGTGGAAGCTAACCTTCTCCTTCGCATTAAAGACTTTAAAAGAGATTTTCATAAAATTTTGACTCTTGGTTTTAGAAGCGGCGCATTAAGAGATTTTATGCCACAGTTTTCTAAAAATTCCAATGTAATTTCAGGGTTTCCTTTAGCGCCGATACCTTATACAGACTTTGTTTTTGATGAAGAAAACTTGCCTATTTCTTCTGAAAAATTTGATCTTATTATCAGTGCTCTTCATCTTCATACCGTAAATGATCTTCCTGGAAGTTTAATACAGCTCTATGATGCTTTAAAACCCCAAGGCCTTTTTATAGGTGCGTTTCTAGGAGGAGAAACCTTAAAGGAATTTCGAACAGCTTTTTTAAAAGCTGAGATGTTTTTAAAAAATGGAATTTCTGCGCGCTTTTCTCCCCAGATCGATATAAAGCAAGGAGCGGCTCTTTTGAAGAGAGCTGGATTTAAAACACCTATCTCTGAATCTCATTCAATGACATTTTATTATGAAACACCATTTGACTTATGTTCTCATCTAAAAGCGCTTTCTGAAACAAATAGTCTTTTGAGGCGCTCAAAAGGGTTGACAACACCACGTCTTTTAAAAGAGGTTTTTCAAGTTTATGAAAGCGTTAATGATCATTTTCCATTAACATTTGAGGTCATTTATATGACGGCTTGGCGCGTATAAATTTAATGAAGGATAAAGAATTATGACAACTTCGTTTCTTCAAAATGTACCTTTTTTTGTTATTGAAAATAAAGACCATCAAAATGTTTTGAGAAGTATTTCTCATCCTGTCACTTTTCCCTTATCACAGGAAGATAAGGAGCTTATTAAAACCTTGAAGCATAAGGTTAATATTACAGAGTTCTGCGGGGGTCTTGCAGCTCCTCAAATTGGGATTTCAAAGCGTATTATTGCCTTTCAAGTGATGGAAAAGGTTCTTAAATTTAGGCGCGATGTTGAATTTTTAATGCCTATGACAATACTTATAAATCCTTCTTATATGCCCCATGCAGAGGAAGGAAAGTCTTTAGATTGGGAAGGTTGTTTTTCAGTGCAATCACAGATGGGAAAAGTATGGCATTTTAAAACAATAACATATTTTGGACAGACAGAAGAAGGTGAGTCTATTGAAGGGATAGCCCGTGGATATCTTGCCCGTCTTCTCCAACATGAAATTGATCATTTAGATGGAAAATTAGCGATTGATTTTTATGATCCTTTATCTCCTCGAGGCCCTCTGGAAGAAATGCGTAAAATTCGGCTCAAAGAAATAGAAGATCTTCAAAGTTGAGTATTTTTAAATTTTAATTATGAAAAATTAAAAATTATTTTTTTAGGACTCTTTTAGGCCAAAGGTATTCATAATGTTTACGTTTCGTCAAATTTAAGATATGTTTTTAGCCATAGGCTCAGTTTTTCTAAGAGGCAAAAATGGATTGGACACAAGCATTTACAATTATTTTAACGATTATAACCTCTATGGTTGCTGTTTGGTATGCCTTTTATCAGATTGCGAAAGCCGATATTAAAGAGAATCGTGAGGAGTTTTTAATTTTTCGACAAAAATCAGATAAAGAATCTGAATATTTTCGAAAAGAAATGAGAGAAGAGTTCTCCAAAGTCCATGCGTTGTGGGCAGATTTATTGAAGAAAATTTATGAGATTGAAAAACAGACATATGCAATCAAGTTGGATCAGTCTCGGAGAAAATCTTAAAGCTAAAATTTACAAAAAGCAGATGCTTGTTTTTTTTAAGTTGTGGAAAAAACTCTTAACTTTAGACAGAATGTTAAATTTTTAAGACCAATAGGAACGGTTATAAATTATTCTATTGATTATTTAAATGGAAAATCACGCCAAGGGTCCCATAGGAGAAATGCATAAAATCCCACTCAAAGAAGTGGAAGACCTTTAAAATTGAAAACTTTAAAAATTATTTTTTAAGACTCTTTTAGCTGACCTTTGACTTTTAAAAATTTAATAATTTTTGATGTCAAAATCCTTTATTTTCCATGCTCCTCACAGAGGTGTTACAACAAGAGGTGCTATGGAACGTGATAATTCTTCTTCGAGAGCTTCCAAAAACTCATCAGACTTACTTTTTTTCTTACGGGAAGAAGCAGGTGGTGACAATAGCCCTTGAGATGGTTTAGATTGATATTTCTTTTCTAGTTTTTTAAAGGCAGTGATAAATCTATCGCGTTCAGAAGCATCTTTTTTGGAAAGAGCTTCGATCATTATAAAATAGAGTGAAGGAGATGTTAAATTTAACGTATCAACGACCATTTTAATCTTTTTCCTATCATCAAAAGGGCGCTGAGCTAATCCCTGTAGAGCTTCTATCTTCTGTTCTAAAAGCCTTGGGCCGCTTCTCTCACGAAAGACTCTTATTTTTTCGGATAGGTCCCTAAAAAATTCAAAAAACCAATCCTTTTCTTCTTTTTCTTTAGAAATTTCTTGATTCTCATTTGCACTCTTCGCTGCAACAGATAAAAGTATTTGTACCTCCCTTCCATTTTGGAGGTTCAAGCATATTAGGTTATGCAGCGCATTATCCAATCGATTTGAACCAGGAGATGTTTCAGTATCAATTCCTTCTATCATTAATGCATGACTCATTATTTTAATAAAAGAGTCTTCATCCATGACCCAACCTTGTTTATTTAAATCAACCATAAATGGCGTAAATTTTCGAAGAGTTGGAACAATAATGCTTTTATATTTTATTGGAGCGAGTTTTTTTAGGATCTGTAAAAATCTCTCACCATTATGGGGAACTAAACAAGTAGGAGCGGAATCTAAACAAGTAACAGTCTCAAAAATTGGTTTGATAGGTAAAAGTGATTTTAACAGATGAACGATCTCTATGAAAGAGGTAGTTCTTGTCGATGTTTCAAAAGATAAACCTCCAAGTACTGTCCTCATCTGTTCATCAAAGCTCTCGTCTGTGTCTTCTAAAATTTTTAGAAAAGACTCAAAAACACCGATTGCGCGTGGGTCTCGCTCTGAAAATACAAGCTGCGTTAAGGATATACATTTTCTAATTTTGGGTTCTGAAACGTGGTCATACGCGCTAAGTTTAAACATAAGACTTGGGGATTTCTGATCAGGTGTGCCGTGCCAGATAATCTCTGATGTCATCAAAGGAGAGAAAAGGCTAACGTGGTGTCTTATTCTTTCCAGACGTTCTGTAAAATTTATCACAAAATCGGTTTTTGGTAAGGAGGAGATCAGTAAAATACTTTCTCGATAAGAGTTTATAACGTCATAAAATATACATAAAAAAAATTTGAACATCACCTTTTCCATAAATTTTCATTATATTTGTTGTTTCTCTTAAGACAACTTCTACAGAATTATCTTCTTTTTCTTTGTGTGGAATGGTAGCAAAAGTTCTAAAAAATCTGAAAATTGGTTCGTCATGTGTTAAAGTAGACGATTGTGGGGCCTGGTTTATTCCTATCCCCGATGTTGCGAGTGCTTCTAAAATCCATGGTTCATCCTTGACCTGAACAAGTTGTCTTATCCTTGATTGATCTTGAGAATCTAAGTGGTTGATATAATTTTGTAAGGTGTTAGATTTTAAGGCATGCTCCGTGGGATCTTCTAGAATAGGTTCTAAGGCCCTAGCATTTTGCATTCCAAAAAGAAAAAAATTTATGCTAACCAAAAAAAGAATGTAGGAAAAAATATTCATTGAAAGTCCTATAAAAAGAGCAAAAAACCACAAAAAAACGCTAAGTTTTTTATCGATAAAAGAGAAAAGGGGGTATATCATAAGATATAAAGGTTATCAATCCTGTTTCTTTTTGATTCTTACCAGTCAAAATTTTTATCTGTTTTCAAACCATTAAACAAGAAAAAAGAGTTTTTACAGAAAGTACTTTACACATAATCTATTTTTAAATTAAGGATGTAGGTATAGATTTTTTAAACTTAATAAGGGAGAAACTATTTTCTTATTTATTTTTTTAGTATGTATTCTTTTAATCAAACCAGTTTGGAGTATGGAGGAAGAGGACATTAAGAAAGAAGTATACTCTTCACATTTACAATCGGCAAAATCGAGTATTCTAGATCCAACTCTCAAAAACTTAAATTGTTTTCAATTTGTTGCCCATGTTTTACAAAAAGATCCCTCTAAGTGGGATGCGATATTTGTTCTCCATGAGGAAATTCAAAAAGATCTACCTGCTGAACATCACTATTTTATGCCGATTCCTTATCATTATAGTCTCATAGCGATGGGGCTTGAAAATAAAACTTTGGTTTCTTCCTCTTTATCAGCTGTCCCTCTGGGGGAGGTGAGATCTGGCGATATTTTAATCTATATTGGTCTTGAGTATAATCCAGATGTAAAAATGATGAAAGAGCCTGGGAAAGGAACACATGTGGCCTTTATTAAGGAAGTGATAATGAATATAGATCAATCTGATATTTCACTAAGTCTTATTGATGCATCATGTCGTCGTAAAAAACGATATACAGATCCTTCAAATCCCGAAAAAAGTCAGCTTACTGATTCTAATCTTGGGCATAGTACAGCAACCATAACAGCAAGTAAAACACATAAAGATTTATGGTTTTATGAGACCCCAGGTTTAAGAAAAATGTTAAAGAAGATTTTTATTTTGAGGTTTATGATATAAACTTGAAAGCATCTCAATAGGGATGTGTTTTGAAATATTGTGATTTTTTGCTATCGATGCATGATTTGCAGCTGTCCAAATCTGTGCATTGGCCATCTTCTTTGCACTCTTCCCATGCTTCTTTATAGAAATCTGCCCATGCTATAAATTTATAGTCCATTTTCTCCGTACTTTTTGCCGTTTCTATCCCCACCAAAGACAAAACACCAGAGATGATAGCTATTTTTTTAAACATGATCTTTTTTCTCTCTTTTTTGTTTTTAATAATTTATTATTTTTAGATTTAACCTACTTATATATTTTATTATATCTAAATTGAGTATCAAACTAAAAAACGGGTTTACAGTTAAAAAATAGAGGCTTCCGCTCCTGCTGATTGAATTAAGTGTTCATGTTCATTAAGCTAAAAAAACCTAATTCTTTAAGAAGAAAGACTCATCTTGTATCAAACGTGTAACAAGGATTTGGTTTGCAGGAAGCATAGGGAATTGAGAAATTTCATCAAGGGTAATCCAACAAAATTGTTGCAATTCAAGCCCTTGAACTTCTCCTTCCCATGTCGTCGTAAAATAAACAGGAATAAGCGCATGAAATTCTTCATAGCGATATGAAATAAAGCTATAGGGGATAAGATCTTTTTCTTGAAGAGTTATTCCCAGTTCTTCTTTTATTTCGCGCATAAGCGCCTTTTCAGGTGTTTCTCCAGATTCAATTTTTCCTCCTGGAAATTCCCAAAATCCTTCCATGAATTTTCCTGCAGGTCTTTGGGTGATAAGAACTCTTCCTTGAGTATCTTTTAGAATACACGCAACAACAAGCTTAAGCGTCATTAAAGACCTTTTTAATGAAAATTGGCGGCGAGTATTTCTTCAACACGTGCACATAAATAATGATAAAGACATGTATGAATTTCTTGAATGCGTGGGGTAGAAGGGCTTGGAACAGCAAGAAGAATATCGCATCCTCCCATTTTATTGTGTTGGCCACCTTGCCCTGTAAGACCTATGGTCGTCATTTCCATAAGTTGTGCTTTTTTAAAAGCTCTTAAGACATTCGGAGATTTTCCACTGGTGCTAATGCCGAGGAGAACGCCTCCTTTTTCACCATAAGCTTCAACTTGACGTTCAAAAACTGTTTCGTACCCAAAATCGTTTGCAAGACATGTTAAGATTGCAGGATCAGAAGATAAAGAAATTACTTTAAAGGCTTTACGATTGATGTGAAATCTTCCGACAAGTTCTCCTGCAATATGGAGAGCATCAGAAGCTGAGCCTCCATTCCCACATACAAGAAGAGGAAGCCCCTGAGAGAGAGCTTTAACAATGCTTTGGATCGCTTGATCCATATGAAAAGAAAGATCTTCTGCAATATGTCCATGACAAAGGCTTTCTAAAAGCATTACAGAACCTTTTAGATAGCTTGAAAGAGATTTATCTCCGCCTGTATGATTCATTGGAAGAGTATCTTTGTGCATGATAAGCTCCTTTGTTCAAAGAAAAAGGGCCAGATTGGCCCTTTTTCAAATGGTGATGAAAACAGAATTTTAGTTTCCAAGGCTTGCAATCACTTGGGATTTGAAAGATTTTGCCCATTGTGTGTAATGTTCTAAAATGGACTTTTCATTTTGTTCCCAAAGATCATGTTGGGTAGGATGCCAATGTCCCGCAGTCGCATGGCTTCGGCTCAATGTGCCTCCTTGAGCGCCTGGGTTGAAAATGTATTGAACTTTCAAAAATCCACCATGTTTAACAAGATTGAAATTTACAGTAACAAAAGCGGAATCTGAAACCGTTAAATGATTGCTTTGAATAAAATCATTTACGAGACCACCAAAACTGCTGGAGAGATAATGATAGGGTTCAATAAACATACCACTTGGTTTGCCGCGTGCATTTCCAATGGTGAAGAAAGATTCAGCATGATAGGCATTTTTTAAGGTAATCGGATGGGGAGAAGAATAACCTTCATCAGCCTCAAAGGTAGCTGTAGCATCAATTTTAACAATTCCAGCAAGAAGATTTTGATGTGCTTGAGCAAGAACCAACTTATACATTGGAACATGGCCGATGGGTCCGTATCTAAATGTTACAGGGCGCGTCTCTTGAACTTCAGCAGCTTTCAAAACAGTCCAGGATCCTTCTGGCAAAGGTACATTGTAGTGCCCCACTGGAACAGAACCTTGAACAACAGATCCAACTTGGGGTAAATCAGCATAAACGGCTGAGCTTATAAAAATAGCTGTTATCACCGCAAATAAATTGACTAATCGATTCATAATATTTCCTCATCCATCAAAATTTATTGAGGGGCTTTTAAATCTTGAAAATTATAAAAAATTTTCTTTTTTCGAGCGCCTCACAATATCATAAGCCTTAAATGTGTCTGGTGCCGGAAGAGGGACTCGAACCCCCGACCTACTGATTACAAATCAGTTGCTCTACCAACTGAGCTAATCCGGCTTCTTCATAAACTTATGCTCTCTAAGTTTCTATAGCGCATCTTAAAAAGAGACGCTAGTAAAAATTATACTAAATTCTTAAGAATTTTTAAAAAGAGCTTTCCAAAAGAGCATGAGGACTCTCTTTTTTAAGCACAAAATCTAGAAAAATCAATTATATCCAGCGAAATCAGAGCATTATATTTTTTTGAAAATATGGAGAAAAACACTTATAATTTTTTAAAGCATTCATCATTAATATATGGTAAGAATCGTAAGAACCCTTTACCGAAACTTTTTTCTTAGGTATATTGCGATATGCTTAAACTTAGACAGTGTTTTATTCATCTTTTTTTGCGTCTTAGAAAGTTTTGTTTTGAAGGCGAGGATAGCTATGGAAACCGTTATTATAAAAATAGACGATCTGAAAAAAAAGGAGGAAAAGAGCAAGAAAAGAGAATTGTCATTTATTTTGGATCCCCAGAGGCTGCACATATTTCTCCGGAATGGTATGGATGGATCCACTTTATGTCTGATAAAATTCCGTTTAAAAAAGTCTTATCTCAAAATCAAAACCGTTGTGTGCCGAGTTGGACGAAACATTTGTTTGAAACACGGAATTCTGTAAAATCTTTAAATGTTTCCAAGAACAGTGCATATGTTCGATGGATTCCGAAGGAAGAGATAATGAAGGAGCCTTCGGAAAGAGGTTAATTTTTTTGTGTAACAGAACTAATTAGGAATTATTTTTATGCGTCAAAATATCTTAGAAACGTTTATGGGAACAATCGTTCTTATTTTTGCAATTGCTCTTTTAATGTTTGCCTATACGAGCAGCAAATCCTCTATTACAAAGGGGTATCCTGTTATTGCTAAGTTTGATCGCATTGATGGCTTAGTTGTTGGAAGTGATGTTAAAATGAGTGGTATAAAAGTGGGAACCATTTCGAATGTGACGTTAGATCCAAAAACTTATTTAGCTATTGTAACAATGACCCTTAATCCAACCGTTAAGCTTCCAAAAGATACTGCAGCGGAGGTTTCAAGTGAAGGAATTTTAGGGGGTAAATTTATGGCTCTTGTTCCTGGGGGAGCTGATGAAATTCTCCCGCCCCATGGTGAAATTCTTTATACACAATCTTCTGTGAATTTAGAGTCTTTGATTGGTAAGGTCATGTTTGGAAAAGAGAAGGAAAAAGATAAAACGTCATCTTCTGAACAAGAAAATTCTGCTGAAATGTCTTCATCTCCTCATCCCTAATGAAGATGATAAGAAAGTGGGCGTGAGGAAAAAACTTGAATGGCATATTTTATAAATTTTTTCAAAGTGATCAGTTCGATATTGTTTGTAAGTCTATTTGGGAGAGAGATTTATGCCCAAAGTGTTGATTTAAAAGCTAACGCGCAAGATAATTTACCAAAAGACGATTTTTTGAAAGAGCGTGATAAACAGGCTGAAGATATTAAAATCGGACAGTTTTCAGAGAATTCTCTTCCCGCTCTTCTGCCGGCATCCAAGGTTGTTATTCAAGGATTGGACAAAATTACCGGACGTGTTTTTACCATTGAAACGCATGTTGGAAAAAGTATTGATTTTGGGCGTTTAAAGATTATTGCCCATCGGTGTTATAAAGCGCCTCCTGAAGAAATTCCAGAGGCTATTGTAGATGTTGATATTTATGAAAAAACGACATCTTCAGGGGAAGAAGTTTTAATTTTTAAGAATAAAATGTATGCATCGAGTCCAGCTGTTTCAGCATTGGACCATCCTGTTTATGATATTTGGATTAAAGACTGTTTTTAGAGAGGATACCTGATGGTTATAACGAAACAAACTCCTGTATTAATTATTGGAGGCGGCCCTGCAGGTTTTACAGCTGCTATTTATGCCGCGCGTGCCAATCTTAAGCCTATTGTTGTGATGGGTCATCAACCGGGAGGCCAACTTATGGTAACAACAGATGTTGAAAATTATCCAGGGTTTTCAGAAACAATTCAAGGGCCGTGGTTAATGGAACAAATGCAGGAACAGGCAAAACATGTCGGAGCAGTTCTTATACAGGATATGATTTCATCTGTTGATTTTTCTAAAAAACCTTTTATCTCTCAAGGAGAATCAGGGACGTTATATGAATCTGATGCGGTTATCATTGCGACAGGTGCCTATGCAAAGTGGTTGGAGATTGAAAGTGAGCGAATCTATCGTGGGGCGGGTGTTTCAGCATGCGCAACCTGTGATGGCTTTTTCTTTAAAAATAAGAAAGTTGCAATTGTAGGGGGTGGAAATACAGCTGTAGAAGAAGCTCTTTTTTTGACAAATCATGCTTCTCATGTCACTCTCATTCATCGTCGTGACACTTTAAGAGCTGAAAAAATATTACAAGAGAGGCTTTTTAAACACCCTAAAATAAGTGTTCTATGGAATAAAGAAATTGAAGAAATTCAAGGAGATATGCTTCCTTTTCGCCATGTGAAGGGGGTTAAGTTGAAAGATACACAAACAGGAGACATAAGTTCCCTTGATATTGATGGAGTTTTTATTGCCATTGGACATAAGCCTATGACAGATATTTTTAAAGGGCACCTTAAAATGGACGAAGAAGGATATATCCCTGTTTCTCCTGGAACAACGCAAACTTCAATACCAGGTGTCTTTGCAGCAGGAGATGTTACAGATAAAATTTATCGTCAAGCTATAACAGCAGCGGGCCTTGGCTGTATGGCTGCTCTTGAGACATTGAAATATTTGCAAGAAAAAGACTAGAGAAAATTAAAATCCTTAAAAAACATCTGTAAAGGTGAAACCCTATGAGAATGGATTGGGATAAATTAAGAACCTTTTATGCGGTTGTGCAAGCAGGGAGCTTTACGCAAGCAGGAGAAAACCTTTCCTTAAGCCAGTCAGCCGTAAGTCGCCAAATTTTAGGATTAGAAGAATCTTTACATGTTTCTTTGTTCCATCGGCATCAGCGTGGTTTGGTTATGACTGAACAAGGAGAAATTCTCTATAAAGCGGTAAAGGAAATTTTCGCAAAACTTGCAATGACAGAATCTCTTATTAGTGAAAATAAAGATCAGCCAAGAGGTATGTTAAAAATTACAACAACCGTCGCTTTTGGGGCTCTTTGGCTTGTTCCTCATCTTGATGCTTTTATGAATCTTTACCCAGAGATCCAAGTTGATCTTATTTTGGATGATCGCGAGCTTGATCTGACCCGTCGCGAAGCAGATGTTGGTATCCGAATTATTCCATCACGAAGTCCTGAATTGATTCAAAGAAAAATCATGTCCTATGGGCTTAATATTTATGCAGCCCAGGGATATCTTAAAAAAAAAGGAACGCCAACAAAACTTCAAGATCTCAAGAATCATGCCTTAATTTCATTTAGCCAAGGAGGAGGAATCCATCCTGTGGAAGATGTAAATTGGATTTTAAATCTTGGACTTCCGCGTGGGCATTTTCATGAGCCTTCTTTGAGCATTAATGATCTTCAAGGGATGATGATTGCCATTCAAAAAGGAATTGGGATTGGTGTATTGCCTGAATATTTAGTTTCTACTTTAAAAGATAAGGCCGAGAATACCGATGAAGAGCTCATTCGGCTTTTACCAGAAATTCCAACGCCACAAGTGCAAGCTTATTATGTTTATCCAGAAGAATTAAGAAATTCTAAACGAATTAGCGTTTTTAGAGATTTTTTAATTGCCAAAATTGCTGAATGTAATTTAATGAGTGCGTCTCTTTAGTAGCGATAACTCACTGATTTGTCATGAAAAATATATGCATGTTGTTTTTGCATGACAATCATGCAAAAATTAATATTGCATTTTATCAAAAATTACTTATTTATAGGGAACACAGTTTGAAATACTTAAATTTCACGAGTTTTTACGAGTTCGGGCGCAATGCCTGAAACCGGGTTCTTCGGAACCCATTTACGTCTTTTTAGACGTAAAGCCTCCCTGTTTGATTTGGCCGAATCTTTCGAGATTCGGCTCTTTTTTTTATTAAAAGGGACCGAAAAAGTTAAATCTTAATTCTCAGAAAGGATAAAGAGGCAAAAAAACAGCGGATAGTTTTTTCCGCTGTTTTTTTACGTATACCTATAATAACACCACTTTGTTATTCGCCGGCATCATTATTCTCATCTGGGCCAATAACATCTTCTGGTATAAATTCATTGACATCTTCATCTCTTTGCTCAAGACCCAGGCCCTTAACTCCAGAATCATCTGTTTGTACATTTATGGATTGTGACCATGTTGGAGAAGAGGACGACGTTGTTTCAACCACTGTTGTTGAGGCCGGCGTATTATTGTTTGGACCGACAACAGGAGCTTTTGAGTGGCTCGGAGTAACAGGAGCTTTTGAGTGGCTCGGAGTAACAGGAGCTTTTGAGTGGCTTGGAGTTACGGGAGCTTTTGAGTGGCTCGGAGTAACAGGAGCTTTTGAGTGGCTTGGAGTTATGGGAGCTTTTGAGTGGCTTGGAGTTACAGGAGCTTTTGAATGACTTGGGGCTACAGGATGACTTGATGTATTGGTTCCACTCTTAGCAGGAGTTGTCTTGGTGGGAGTTGTCTTGGCAGGAGTTGTCCTCGCTGGAGTCGTCTTAGAAGAAGTTGTCCGAGCAGGTGTTGTCTTAGAGGAAGTTGTCTTAGCATGGGTTGGAGCAGCTGACCCTGATGTCATTGCGGATGAAGTTTCTATCATTCCACTTAAAGCAAAAGCTCCAACAGAAACGAGAGCTGTTGTTTTGCTTATTTTTGAAATAAGATTATAATGCATTTAGATATCTCCATATTATGATTTAAATTATTATTTTATAGCAAAAAAGAAGGGCTTTTTTAACCGCTCCCTATTTACATTTCCTTATTCGTTGAGTGGTATTTTGATTTTTTGTACCTTAAACCAACGTTACCTCTTTCTCATAATTCACTTTTAAGTGTACATGTAGGAATTTTGTTGTCAACAGGGAATTTAGGCTTATGTCTCTATTTTAAGATAAGAGTGTATTCTGGTTGCAAGGTTCTTAGGGAAAATTATATATAAATTTCTTCTTATTTTTGAAGCTACATAAATAAACATAAGCATGGTTATACGAGTAATTCTATAGGTTTTAGAAGTTTTTCATGTTCTAGGAGAAAGCTTCTTTCGAGGGAGCTTCTATGAATCCACCTTTAGGGTCGCATAGATTCACAGAAGTTTTATTTACAACATCAATTTTGTATGTTTTATAAAAATTTTTGACACATTGAGGGTCAATACCATAAGGATATTTTTTATCTTCTTTCCCAGGGATAAGGCCAAGAAGAATTTTAACACGCTCTAAAATTTTTGGATTAATTTCATTAAAATTTGGGTCGTCTTCCCATATTTTAGGTTCATTCGGTCGTTCATAATAGTGAAAAATAAGGTTTTCGGTGGGGCTATAAAAACGATATCCCTTACACCAGAGACGAAGAGAGAGCAGAGGTTCTTCTCCATGAAATAAATATAAGAGATTGGGATCGTAGGGAACTTCTTCTAAAAAAGTGCCAGGTGCAAAGAAAAACTGTCCTGCAATGAAGGGACTTTCATGAAATGTAGAAGTTTTATCTGTGAGGAGAAAAAGAGGATGAGGAAGATCATCATATGAAAAATCGAGACCACAGCATCTGGAAACTTTTGTTTTATGTTCTGATGGAATTTTATCAGTAGCTGGATCCCATTCCAGAGGATAAACAGTTAAAATAACCTTAGGTCCTTTTTCTTGTTCAAGTTTATGCCACATCTTTAGAAGTTGTGTATCCCAATGAGGAGTGAGCCGTGTATGGGCATCGATCTCAAGAAAGAAATCTTCATTTTTGTATAAGTGAGAAGCATGATATCGTGCGGCAGCAGGGCCTCTTGCGTCTTCTGCAGGAACAGAGTTGAGAGAAATATTTTTTTGAAACTTTGGATCTATCTTGGATGTTTGGCAGGAGAGATCATATGGGCCATTTTGCTGATAGACTCCGACAAAGATTCTCTCGGGATGATCTGCCTTATTATAAATTTCTTCAAGCGTTCTGGGACAGTTTTTATCTCGATAACTGACAATTGATATAAAAATGGATTCTTGTTTTTTTGAGAAAAGGAATTGAAAACATGAATTAATCTCTTGTCTTTTCCAGTATCCTAAAAAGCTGCCTCCGATGAAAAAAATTAAGAGCAAGCTTAATAAACACATAGGGCGAAAGAATTTTTTCATAAAAAACCTTCTTTAATTGTTGTTATCGAGAGTTCACTTGTAATGAATTAAAGAAAAATATGATGTGAAAAGTTCTTCTGGGAAATTTTTTCTTTTAAAAGAAATAAAAGAATGCCAGATGATTTTTTTGGATTCATGATATTTTTCTATCTTAAGCATTTTTAAGTCAAAATTTTCTTATGTCCCATCTTTATTGGAAGAAAGATCTTTTGAGGAAGTTTCTAGAACTCGTTCCTCAGGATCGCACAAATTAACAGAAGTACGATTGATTGGATCAATTTTGTATGTCTTATAAAATTCTTTAACACACTGTGAATCAATTCCATAAGGATAATTTTTATCTTCTTTTCCAGGAGCGAAACCAATAAGAATTTTTACGTGTTCTGAGGTTTTTGCATTAATTTCTTGATAATTCGGATCATCATTCCATATTTTAGGTTCATTGAGACGTTCATAATAATGGAAAATAAGATTTTCAGTGGGGTTATAAAAACGATATCCTTTACACCAAAGGCGAATTGAGAGAAGAGCTTCTTCTCCCCAAACAAGATAAGCTAAATTAGGATCATAAGGGACTTCTTTTAAAAATTTTCCAGGGGCAAAGAAAAACCCTCCTGCAATAAAAGGACTTTCATGAAAAACAGACGTTTTTTTATATACATGTGAGGCGATTCTAGGAAGCTCACCTTCATGCGAAAAATCCATTCCGCAAGATAATGGAAGATGAGTTTCGTGCGATGGATCAATCGTATCACTTTCAACATTCCAGTCTAAGGGACAAGTTGTTAGAATAACCTTGGGACCTTTTTCTTCAGCAAGCTTGTGCCACATTTTTAAAAGAAGCGTATCCCAATGGGGAACAAGTCGCATATGTGCATCAATTTCAAGGAAAAAGTCTTCATCCTTAAATAAAAGGGAGGCATGGTATCTTGCAACGGCAGGTCCTCTTGCTTTTTCAGCGGGAACCTTTACCAAAGATATGTTTTTTTGCAGTTTAAAATCTATATTGGGAGTTTGACAAGAAAGATCATAAGCTCCATTTTGTTGATAAATACCAACAAAAATTCTTTCAGGATGATCTGCTTTATTATAAATCTCTTCGAGTGTTTTTGGGCAATTTTTATCACGATAAGAGACAATGGAAATAAAAATTGTCTCTTGTTTTTTTATGAGTAAATTTTTGCAATAAGAAAAAAGTTCATTTCCTTTCCAGTATCCTAGAAAGCTACCAGCGATGAAAAAAAGAAGAAGTATGATTAAAAAAAGAGAAAAGCATTTGAAATTTTTCATAAAACACCTTTGGTTTCTTCTTATTTTTTGGAAGGGTCTGGCTTCATCTAGTGTGCATAAAGGAATGATTAAAAATAATATGATTTTATAAAAATTACAATCGACAAAAGGTAAGTTTAAAGCATTTAAAGATTTTAATTAGAATTCACTTTATTTATCTATCTCAAGAGATTCTTTCTTACCTATACAAAAAATTAAAAAATGATACATATATTTGGATTAAGATTAACTGGGGGCATAATAACGTTGAAAAGTTGGAAGTAAAAACAATAATGGCTATCAAAAAACACTTTAAATTAATTGCTTTTTATAAATCCTTGATGGTACTTGCATGCCTTTCTATGGCCTTAAACACAGGTTGTACAACTTCCTCTTTCAAAGAGGCTTCCTTCTCAAAACATGAAAATGTCTATGATCAGGCCTATGTTATTAATTTAGATCGAACACCTGAGCGATACCAAACAATAAAAGAAATCTTAGATAAGCGTCAATTAAGACATAAGCGGTTCTCAGCGATTGATGGTTTCAATGTAAGATTAATTCCTCTTTCAGGAGGGAAAATAATTTCAGGGGCTGACTTATGGGAAGGAAGAGCAAAACTTAATCCTCAAGAAAAATATCGTATTTTATGCACTGAAGTACCTGAGCAGCAAAAATATCCTCTTTATTATCATTATGATAAAAGATTTTTTTCTGCATTAATTTCTGCAGGTGAATTAGGATGTTTGTGCAGTCATTTTCTCATTTGGCAGGATATGGTTAAACATAATTATAAAGTGGCCTTAATTTTTGAGGATGATATTATGGATATTTCAACTGAATTTCTAAGCTCTTTGCGGAATATCATTAAACATTTACCCGAAGAATCTTTTGTTCATTTAGGTTTGGTGAATTCCAACATTTACAAAAAAGGAGATAAAGTGATCTTGGAATGCAAGTTAGGTGAAGACGTAAAATTATGTGAAGTTTTATCTTCAACGCGAGGCCTTGGAACATTTGCCTATATTATCAATGCTAAAATGGCCCAAAAACTTTTGAATACTTCTGATTTTCATGGGCCTGTTGATGTGACACTTTTAAATAGAGCAATGTCTCAAGAAATTTCTATGCATGCAGCTTTTCCTTCGTTTTTGCATATAGAAAATAATTATGATCAATCAATTATCGCACACATGTGATATTTGATAAAAACACTTAATTTTGAGCTAAGAATAAATTTTTTTTAATTAAATTCAATAATTAAAATTAGCATATTTTTTGTAATATACAAAATTTTTTTTATAATATGCAGGCCATTTAAAACAATTATTGCCCAATAATTTCTGAATCATTGACAGTGTGAATTATTCTCTGCAAAACTAGATTTAATTAATTATTAAAAAAATTATTACAGGGTTAATTTTTTAATTCAATTATACTTTGGAGTTTTTAATGTCAAAGATGAGTTGGACTGAGGAAGAAATTGATTTTCTAAGAAACGCTTACCAGGTAGGATTAAGTCTTAAAGAAATGGGTTATTTTTTAAACCGAAGTGTGACAGCTATTAATAAAGCATTACATCGATTTTCAATAAGAAAAAAAGAAATTAGATTAAAAAAACCAAAAGATACAAATGGAGACATTCGTCAAGAAATGATGGAATCAATTATGCAGATGTCCAAACGACGTGGACAGGCCTTGGATTGTTTAAGGTTAGAACGATCAGCGCAGAAAGATTATCTCGCTCAAGGTATTTATAAGGATAGGAGGAATTTTCGAGATCTTTCTGCAGATGTTTTGATGTCTGGCATTTATCAGGAGAATGATATTTCTGAAAAAGAGGGGTATCATGGCTCTTTTTCTTCTTATGAAAGAGTTAAAAAAAAGAAAATATCATATGGACACCTTGAAAAGTTCGTCTTTTTTGAGGATGTTTTAATCTGGTTGACCCAAAAAGGTTTTATTCTTGAAAAGGTTCATCATGAGTTTATATCAAAGGATGTTTTTCATTTATCTCGTCCACTCTATAAGCTCACAGGGCCTTTTTATGAAGCACACACGCATCATTCTTTTAAAACGGAATCTCAGCTTCTTTTATTTGCGAATAAAATTCGCTTAAAAGAAGCCCTTCCTTTATTTTATGTATTTGATGTGACGGCCGAATAGCCTCGCTCATTTTTTTTATTTTTTTAAACTTATCTTTTAGGGTCTGATTTTTGTTAATATGTTGATTTTATTATATTTTTTTAAACTATTGAACGTTTTAGAAAAAAAGAGAAAAGAAAGGAAGCGTCTTTCTCGTTGACAAAAAGTAGAAAATTTTCTAGACCCTTGAGAGGACATAAAATCTTTGTTTAAAGAGGGGTGTCCTTAAAGATCTTTAAGGAGGGATGGCCGAGCGGTCAAAGGCAACAGACTGTAAATCTGTCGACGTATGTCTACGTAGGTTCAAATCCTACTCCCTCCACCAAAACGCTTGACAGATGGTTTTTTGGTGCGGTATTTTTCGTGTTTTTGGAGGTTTAGAAAAGTCTCCTGTGCGGGTGTAGCTCAATGGTAGAGCCCCAGCCTTCCAAGCTGGTCACGTGGGTTCGATTCCCATCACCCGCTCCATTCTTTAATTAATTAGCGTAATAAAGGATGGTTTATTCGGGATTAATGATAGATTCCAAAAGAGTATATCAGAGTTATTATAGGGTAATTGACGGAATAAACAGATAAGGGAATAAAGAGATGTCCAAGGCAAAATTTGAGAGGAACAAGCCGCATTGTAACATAGGAACAATCGGGCACGTTGACCACGGGAAGACAACGCTGACAGCGGCGATAACGAAAGTATTGGCGGAAAAAGGTGGTGCGCAATTTATGGC
>JAFEBT010000006.1 GCA_018242545.1 Pseudomonadota bacterium | reverse complement strand
TGCGCCGTCACTTTCTTAGGCTTTTTATATTTTGTTGGTACCTTCATCTGGCTTCGTTAATTTTTTGTCCACACAAACTAGAAAGATGTCCATTTAAGTGTCTCAACTTTCTTATTCTTTCAAGCTACTCTCTATCTCTGTTTATCGGCACAGTCCTTTCTTTATTTTCCTAAAGTCTTCAATTTAGTCGCTGCTGCTTCATAGGCTTTTTCCATAAGATCCGAAAAGTCTGGAGTAAGCGCCTTAAGGGCCGCTTCAGTTACACCCCCTTTACTTGCAACAGAAGAAATCATTTCTGTAAAGTTGTAAGGAGGAGAGGTTAAAAGAGCACTTCCTAAAAAAGTTTTTTGGACAAGTTCCCGAGCAAAACTCTCTTCGAGCCCATTTTCCGTTGCCAATTGAACCAAAATATTTGAAAGCATATAAAAATAAGCAGGGCCTGATGCAGAAATTGGTGTTAAAGCTTCAATTAAAGATTCTGCTTTGAGCCAAAAAAAAGAACCTGTCACATTTAAGATGTCCTCTGCTAAAGCTCGATCTTTCTGAGGGAGGGAAGGATCTGCATAAACTAAATTCACACTTTTTCCAACCTTCATGGCAACGTTTGGCATGACTCGTATACATCTATTATTATTTTCAAAATATGTTTTTAAACATGCAATAGAAATGCCTGCAGCAAAAGAAATAACAAGAGATGTCCTTAGATACAAAGAATATAGAGGGAAAGCTTCTTGAAATTGTTGGGGTTTAATGGCGATGATAACGCTGTCTGGATTAAAATCTATTGGTATCTCAGAAGCATTTCTTACAAAATGAAAAGAGGGAAAGAGTGCTTGAGCCGAAAGACTGGGTTGAATAACAAGAATCTTATATTTTTTTTGATCAGGCATCCACGCAGTGAGAAGAGCACGCCCTAAATTTCCACATCCAATAAGGAGTATTTTCATATTTCAACCCTTAAAACTCCATACTGAATTTAAAAGGAATCATCCACGTTTTTATAAACTTTTGGCGTAAATAAAGTATATATAACAGGCACCACGAAAAGTGTTAAAAGTGTTCCAAAAACCATCCCACCGACAATAACCCATCCAATCTGCTGACGTCCTAATGCTCCTGCTCCAGACGCAAATGTTAGAGGAACGGCTCCGAGCACCATTGCAGCTGTTGTCATAAGAATAGGACGCAATCTAAGACGAGAGGCCTCTAAAATAGCTTCTGAAATCGAACGTCCTCGTGCCCTTAACTTATTCGCAAAATCGACAATGAGAATCCCATGTTTGGTAATAAGTCCAATAAGTGTCACAAGCCCAATTTGGCTGAATATATTTAAAGTTCCGCCCGCAAACCAAAGGGCTAATATGGCTCCTGCAAGGGAAAGAGGAACGCTAAACATAATCACAAAAGGATCAACAAAGCTTTCAAATTGAGCAGCCATAACCAAAAAGATAAAAGCAAGGGCGAGCCCAAAAATAAGATAGATCGTATTTTTAGATTCAATAAATCGCCGTGTTTCTCCTGAAAAGTCAGTTTGAAAACCTTCAGGCAAAACTCTTTCTTTCACGGTTTCTAAAAAGGAAATGGCTTCTCCTAAGCTAAAACCATTATTGAGTTCAGCACTAATGGTAATCGATTTTAGCTGATTAAAATGGTTGATTTCAACAGGAACAGACCGTGTTTTAACATCTACAAATGTAGAAAGTGGGACCATTTGGGAGGCTTGTCCAACCTTTGATTTAAGATAAACACCATTTAAATCATAAGGATTCTTGCGCGAATGCTCAACAAGCTGAGCCCGAACATCATATTGTTGTCCTTCTTTCTTGAGCTTTGTCACAACACGTCCTGAGACCAAGGAGTCTAATGTTTTTGCAATCACATCTTCTGTAATGCCAAGCGCTGCAGCTTTATTACGATCCACATCAATAAAATACTCAATCGCATCATTCCCAATATCTGCTTGAACACGTCCAATCCCAGGATTACGCTGAATAAGAGATTGTATTAATTTTGCAACTTCAATGAGATCATCATAAGAACGCGTTGTTTGAATCACAAAGTTTAAAGCCTCTGAATTTGCACCACCGCCTCCAAAAAAAGAAGCCCCTGCGCTTGGCCAAGCATAAATTCCTGTAATATTCATCAGGAGAGGTTTAATAGATGCCATAATTTCTGGAACTGTACGTTTCCTTTTTTCCCAAGGCTTCAATAAGTTATAAGATACAATTGTCGGAATCGTCACAACCGTTAACTGTTTCTCCACCTCCGGTAGATTATTAAAGATTTTATCCATTTCATTGACATAGGGAAGAACATATTTCAAAGTTGAGCTTTGAGGCCCTTCCCCTTTACCGTAAACAATTCCCTTATCATCCACAGGAACAAGCTCGCTTTTTAATCCATAAAGACCAAGAAGACCTCCTAAAATTCCAATTAGAATCGCAATGCTTACAGTCCAAATTTTTAATTTCAAAACATGTTTTAAAGTCTTTGCATAAGCCTCATCAATCCAATTTAAAACACGTACATTTGGAGGAACCTCTCCTAAAAACCAATTTAAAAGGGAAGAATTATAAGTTTTTTTAGTCAGAACTCTTGCTCCTCCCTTATTTTCCCCTGAACGTCGCAAGAAACGAGCACACATCATTGGAGAAAGCGTCAAAGCGACAAATCCCGAAATTAAAACAGATCCCGCCAAAGTCAGCGCAAACTCTGTAAAGATTTTTCCAATCATGCCTTGAGAAAGCGCAATTGGGGCATACACAGCTGCAAGCGTTAATGTCATTGCAACAATGGCAAAAGTAATTTCTTTACTTCCTTTAACAGCTGCTTCAAATGGAGATGCTCCTTCTTCAATATGTCGATAAATATTCTCGAGCATCACAATGGCATCATCCACAACAAGACCAATGGCAAGAACCAAGGCAAGAAGCGTCAATACGTTAATACTAAACCCAAAAACATACATTAAAGAGAAGGTTCCAATGAGAGAGACAGGAATTGTAATGAGGGGAATAAGAGCCCCCCGGCCCGACCACAAAAATAAGAAAACCACGACGATCACAAATGCCGTTGCTTCCCAAATTGTTCGATAAACCGCATCGATTGAACTTTGGATATAAAGCGTTTTATCATAAGCCACTTCAATTTTAAGGTCTTTTGGAAGAGATTTCTGGATTTCAGGCAATCTTTTTAGAAGATCTTTCGCAAGATCCAGAGGATTTGCCGTTGATTTTTTAACAATTTCAATCGCAACCGCTTGTTTTCCATTTAAAGAAACATAAGATCGATCATCATAAGGAGAAAATTCCGCATGCCCTACATCCTTAAGGCGGACAAGATATCCTTTTGCCTCAGTTAAAACCAGATTATTAAAATCTTCTTCTGTCTTTAAATTTGCGGATGTCGTCACTTGAAATTCCCGATCCTTACTGATCATACGTCCTGCAGGAATTTCAACGTTCTGTTGAACAAGGGCTTCTGTCACATCATTAGCGGTTAATTGATAAGCGGCTAATTTTTCTGGATTAAGCCAAATATGCATCACATAGGCTGAAGCTCCATAGAGCTCAACACTTGCAACACCTGTTAAAGCTTCAATTTTATCTTTTGTATCACGGTCTGCAAAATCATACATCTCTGCAGGCGACATCACATCACTTGTTAGGGCCAAATAGATGATAGGCTCTGCGTCAGAGTCCGTTTTCTTAACAATGGGATTATCGGCTTCTTTGGGAAGACGTGCCGCTACACGCCCAATACGATCCCGCACATCACTTGCTGCACTATCAAGCGTCCGATCTGGCTTAAAATGAAGATCGATACGGCTTGACTCTTGCTCACTCACAGAAGTCATGGTATCCAACCCCTCAACCCCTGCAAGTGCGCCTTCTAAGATTTTTGTAACCTGAGCTTCTATAATCTCAGGACTTGCGCCTTCATAGGTTGTCCGTACGCTCACAACTGGTTTTTCCACTTGAGGGTATTGGCGCACTGTTAAATACGAATAAGAGACCATTCCAACCAATATGATAATGATCATCATCACAGTTGAAAAAACAGGGCGGCGGATACAAAATTCAGGAAGGCTCACACTTATTCTCCTGATTTTTGAGTCTGTGGATCTGCGTCTTCAGAGGAAGAAGAGCGCGAGGTCTCATTTTTCTCATCTGATGTTGTTCCTGGAAGCGCTTCTTTTAAATCAGCATCAGCCGAAGCTGTATCTGCCTGGGAAGGTTCAGGCGCTTTTTCCTCTAAAAGAGGCTCACCCTCGAGGACATCTTGTTCAGCATCTTTGGGGAGCTTTCCTTCTCCTTTAAAAAGAGCTTTCGCGTTTTCAATTTGTTGTGGAGAAAGGGGAGATTTTTCAAGATTCTTAGGTCCTTTAACAACACGGACAGGAACGCCATCACTTATTTTAATAGCACCTGCTGTTACAACTGTATCATAACTCCACAAGCCATCAAGAATATGGACCATCCCATCTTCAAAACCGCCCACCGTGACAGGTGTTTGAGTTGCAACACCATCCACAATACGATAAACAAATTGTTCATTTCCTTGCGTTTCCAGGGCATCTTCAGGAATTAAAATAGCATCTTCCACAACATTGAGTGTCAATGTAACAGTTGCAAAAAGACCCGGATGAAGCTTAGCCTCGTGATTCTCAATGCGTCCACGCACAAGAATGCTATGACCTGACACATCGACCTCTGGCTGAATAGCCTCGACTTCACCTTCAAAGATTTGATCAAATCCATCCACCTTAATTGAAATCTTTTGACCTTCTTGAAGTCTTTGGAGATATTCTTCTCCCACATGAAAATCTACTTTTATAGGGTCCAAAGCCACAATTGTAATAAGGTCTTCACCCGCCTTAACAAATGCCCCCCGACTATGCTGTATAATTCCTGCATATCCCTCAAAAGGAGCTTGTAGAACAGTTTTAGAAAGTCTGACTTGCGCAAGCTCTACTTGTGCTTTTGCCTTTTCGAGCTTTGCAAAAAGTTCATCAACATCTTTTCCTGAAATAAATTTTTGTTTTGAAAGGGTTTGTGCGCGAGAGTAATTTTTTTGACTCAATAGAAGTTCTGCTTTAGCATCGGAAAGCTGAGCTTGGGCCAACGCATCATCAAGCGTATAAAGCGTTTGACCCTTCTTAACTTGAGACCCACTATCAAACAAAATATTTGATATAATTCCTTCAATTTCTGGTCTTAAAATCACGCTATCATGCGCAATAAGATTTCCAACAGCCACAAGTTCTGTCACGAATGGGCGAACCACAACCGCTTGTGCCTCTACAGCAACAGGCTCCATTTCTTTTTTAGAATCTTTTTTTGAAAATCCTAAGAAAGTTCCTAAAAAATCAAGATGTTTATAGGCAATACTTCCGAGTAATACAAACAGAGCCACTCCGATAAATACTCTTGCCGTAGATTTCTTCAAAATACGTCCCCTTTTTTCCGATTTCAACTCACCAAATTTGGAAAAATTTCATAATTCCCCATTAAAGCTTTTCTTTTATTTATAGTCCAATATAAGTTTCTGTAAAGAGAAATCCGAATTATAGATAAAGAATCTCTTGCAATTTTAAAATGTGTCATTTTAAATCCTCGCATCTCCCCTTCCTTAATTTTTTTTTGCTTTTTTTCTGTTAAAAAGGTTGATTTACAGTGACTGTTAAAAAGCCTTTTTCCCCTTCAAGTTTTAAGGAAGCCTTTGTTCCAAAGGGCATGACATCATTATATTCTCCATGACCAAATCGAGGAGAATATAAAACAGGAACCGAAAGGCCATGGGGAATTAAGTGATCCGTTACAAAAAGGCGAGTACTTGCCAAAGAAGCTTCCCTTTCATCTTCCGCATTTTCAATTGGAAGAGACCCAAATAAAATGGCTTTTGCCGAATCAAAAATCCCGCCCCTGAGAAGGGAAACAAGAACGCGGTTTAGACGTTTAGGATCTTCCCGTGCATCTTCCAAAAAGACAAATCGATTGGATGTATCCAATGATGTTGGTGTCCCAAGCGTTTCCTTTACGAGTGTTGCATTTCCTCCAACGACACTTCCAAAAAGAGTTTTTTCTTTCTTAAAAGAAGGCGGCGCATAAATAAGATCAAATTCATATTCTAAGGCTTTTTTCTTTCCTAAAAAAACATCCACAACATCTTGCAATCTTGCCAAACGATTTGCCTTTATGCTCGTCATCTCATAAGTATCAGAGGTAACCCCCATGACGGGAGCATGAAAAGACATCCATCCCCACTTTGCAACAAGAGCATGCAAATGAGTGATATCACTAGAACCGATGAGAAGTTTTGGACTCTTTTGTGGAGGAATATACCCCATAGATTCAAGTCGTTCTATGACCTCAACACACCCAAAACCTCCTCGAAAAGCCCACAAAACAGAAGACGGACCTTCTAAAGCAGAAATCAGATTCTTCACGCGCGCATTGACATCATTAGAATAATACTCAAAAGCTGAATTTTGAGGTTGGAGAGCTTTTGGGTCATATATAACTTTTAATCCAGAAGCTTCAACAATTTCTTTTGCCTTTAACACATGCGCTTGAGAACAAGGAGCTTTCCCAGGAAAAATAATCTCAAGAGAATCTCCCGATTTTAAAAAATCCCAGGTGTGCTTTTGATCATTAGAATCTTTGTGCGATTTTTTTTGCATTGCATCCTTTAATTTTTTGTCTCATTTTAATTTATACTAAAAAAAATCTCCCTCAAACTCTTTATTAAGGTTTTTTAATATTTATGGTTTCGAAAAAGACGTCCTTTTCTGATTCTGCTTCTTCTCTTCTTACGGAAGATGAAAAAGAACTTTTAAAAAAACTTCAAAAAACGATTACACCTCTTAAGAAAAACACAATTGACCTTTCTGCATTAAATGAAGTTCTTTCCTTGGAAAAAAAATATTTCTCTCGATTCATTTCTTCTTCCCCTCCTCCTTTTATTGCCTCTTCGAATATTTCTTTACCCAAAAAACAATCTTCTCTTGAAACGCCTGTCCCGCCTCTTGAAAAACATACCTTACGCAAAATTAAATCAAAAGACTATTCATTTTCGGCAACGCTTGATCTTCATGGGCTCACACAAGAACGTGCGCATGAGAAATTAATCTCTTTTATCGAAATGAACCATCTAAAAAATAAACGTTCTCTTCTAATCATCACTGGGAAAGGCCAAGGAATTTTAAAAAAAGCGCTCCTTCTTTGGCTTCAAAGCCCCCATCTTAGACCCCTTATTGCAAGTGTTGAGCAAGCGCTTTCGCATCATGGCGGAGAAGGCGCCTTTTATGTTATTCTTAGAAAAAAGAAAGATCATTAATGGCCCTCCAAAATATACTGAACCCTCCTCTTCCTTTTACGCTCATTGACTTAACCCATACACTTACACCTGAAATTCCGTCCTGGAATGGAACGTGTGGTTTTCATTCAGACATAAAACTTGACTATGAGGATTGCTCTACAGATGTAAAATTTCGAGTTCAACAATTTAAACTCCACGCTGGTATTGGAACCCATATAGATGCTCCTGCCCACTGTGTGAAAGAAGGCCTTACAGTTGATGAACTTCCTCTTACCGAACTTGCCTCTCCCTGCGTTGTGATTGATGTCTCCTCTAAAGCTCATGAGACTTATCAAGTCACGTCTTTAGATATTCTTTCTTTTGAAAATAAATATGGAGTTCTTCCCCCTCATGCTTTCGTTATGATTTACACGGGATGGGGTCGATTTTGGAAAGATCCCGAGGCATATCGAAATAATCTTCTTTTTCCAAGTGTTTCAATGGAAGCTGCCAGTCTTCTCTTTGATAGAAATGTTCGAGGCTTGGGAATTGATACCCTGAGTCCTGATTGCCCTCAAAGCGGGTTTCCTGTCCATCGCTTGCTTTTGGGAAGTGGAAAATACATTGTTGAAAATATCAAAAATGCTTCAAAGATGCCTCCTATTGGAGGATACTCTCTTGCACTTCCCATAAAAATCCAAGGGGGAACAGAAGCTCCCATACGCCTCGTTGGGCTTTTATCAAAATCAATAAATAATGAGAAAATACCCTAACATCAGTATATTTATTATAAAAAATAATAGAGATTGAAAGAATTTTTTCTACAAGTCTATAATAATTTCTTTTTCATTCTGTTTATTTTGGTATTTTTATACCAATTTTTATTGACATGCATATGAAATTCATGTTTTATTTCATATATGTATTACAAAATGTATTTCAAATAGGTGCTCGATGTCGACAATTACAATTAGATTATCAGAACAGGTTTTAAATACCATCAAGATGAGAGCTCATAATCTCCATATTTCACGTGGAGAATATATTCGAAATGCAATCGAAGAAATGAATAAAACATTATGTAAGAAAGAAAAAATATCAAGGCTTGCAAGGGCAAGCCAACTAGTACGCCAAAATAGCATGATTATAAACTCTGAGTTTGCTGAGATAGAAGATGACCCAGAAGCTTAATTTTGGAGAAATTTGGCTTGCTAATTTAACGCCTAGAACAGGAACAGAGCTTGGTAAAATAAGACCTGTTTTGATCGTTCAACATCAAGCTCTTTTAGATATAAATCATCCATCTACTTTAATTGTTCCTCTTACAACAAATCTGATTTCTAATTCTGAACCTTTAAGAATTAGAGTTAAAGCTCAAGATTTATTAGAAAAAGATTCAGATCTATTAATCGATCAGATACGTGCAATTGACAACAATCGCCTTATAAAAGGTCCTTTTACAAAATGTTCTGAGAAATTCATGCACAAAGTACAAAATGCTATACTGGAAGTAATTGGGTATGAGCTTAATTAATAAAAAATATAGTCTTTAATCCTAAGAGATTTGAAAGATCTTTGATGAAAATAAAATTTATCACGCATGCCGACTTTGAAACGCCTGGTGTTATTATAGAATGGGCTCAGAGACATTCTTATTCCTATGAAATTTGCAAACCTTACAAAGGGGAGTCTTGTATTTCAGAAAAAGAATTTGATTTCTTAATTCTCATGGGAGGCCCTCAAAGTGCGTGTGACTTATCCCCTTATCCTTACTTAAAGGATGAAATTTCCCTGCTTAAAGATTCAATTTCAAAATCTAAGCTTATTCTTGGATTTTGTCTTGGCGCCCAACTCATTGGAGAAGCTCTTGGAGCAAAGGCCACGAAAAGTCCTCAGAAAGAAGTTGGCGTTTTTCCCATTACACTCACGACAAAAGGCCTGGAAAATTCTCTCTTTAATGGATTTCCATCTTCTTTTCCTGTTATCCATTGGCATAATGATATGCCTGGAGAAACATCAACATCTCAAATTTTAGCAACAAGCCCAGGTTGCCCTATACAAATTATTCAATATGCTCATTCTGTTTATGGCTTTCAGTGTCACCTAGAAATTACAAAAGAGGGAATTAGAGAACTTATTGAGGCAGGTCCTCAAGATTTAATACCTTCTCTCTTTACCCAATCTTGCAAAGAGCTTCTGATGAATGATTACACCTCCATTCATGAAAAACTTTTTCTAATCTTAGATCGATTGGTTGAACAGTATCAAAAGATGCATTAAAGTAGAACCTCCTTTAACTTCTTCTCTTCAATTTTAAAAAACCATGCACATTGCCCTTGTTATTCTTACTCTTGGTCCCGGAGGAGCTGAACGTGTTCTTTCTCAGCTCGCGAATGCTTGGCAAGAAGAAGGACATCACATAACCCTTATTACCCTTGAGCATCCTTCTCAAAAACCTTTTTATCCCTTAAATCCAAACATTCATCTTATTCAACTTAACCCAATCTTTACAAAACCAACTTCTTGGTTTGAATACTTAAAAAATATTACCACACGCTTGTTGTTGTTAAGACGCACTCTTAAAAAAGAAAAACCTGATCTTATTCTTTCTTTTATTGATCAAATAAACGTTCTGACTCTCCTTCTCACACGAGGACTTAAAATTCCTGTTATTGTGTCGGAACGTATTGATCCTGCTTTTCATCCTCTTTCGCGTATTTATAAAATCTTAAGACGTCTCACTTATCCTTGGGCTTCTCAAATTGTTGTTCAGACGCAATCAGCAGCCAATTATTTTTCAAAAAAACTCCAAAAAAAAATTTCAATTATTCCTAATTCTGTTTTTACGCCTAAAAAAGCCCTTACATATCAAAAAATTCAACACATTGTCTCCGTTGGGCGTCTTTCTCCGCAAAAAGATTATCCAACGCTCCTTAAGGCTTTTAAGGTTTTAACAATTAAGTATCCTTTCTTAAAGCTTACCATTTATGGGGAAGGTAAAGAACGTTTCGCTCTTGAGCGCTATATCCAAACTTTGGATCTGAATACTTCTGTTCATCTTCCAGGAATAATTTCAAACATTGAACAGGCTCTTTTAAAAGCAGATCTTTTTGTCTTTCCGTCTAAATTTGAAGGATTCCCTAATGCACTTTGTGAAGCCATGAGTCTTGGTCTTCCCGTTGTCGCTTCAAACTGCTCAGGAAATCGAGATATTATTCAAAATGAAATCAATGGGCTCCTTTTTCCGATTGGAAATTATAAGATTTTAACTCAGCAAATTGAAAGACTTCTCTTTGATCCTTTTGAAGCTCAACGAATTGGAAAAAAAGCAAAAAACATATCTCAAACCTATAGTGAACAAAAAATTCTTACTCTTTGGCATGCTCTTATAAAAAAAGTTTTGCAATCTACTTGACAAATATTCTTCTTTAAAGTAAGTTCTGTTCATGAACATAACCTCTCGATAAAATGATTTATGGGTATTCTTTTAGAATGGCAGCTTTCCAAGATACACGAGAACAAACGGAGCAACGCGTCATGGTTCATCTTCTCAGCGAGATTGAACGGAATCCTTCGTTTACGCAGCGTGGCCTTGCATCGGAGCTTGGCATAGCTTTAGGACTTATGAATCAGTATTTGAAAAGCTCTGTCACCAAAGGGTGGATCAGAGCTTCTCAAATTTCTCCACGTCGAATTACTTATTTTTTAACACCAGAAGGTTTTAAAGAAAAAAGCCAGATGGTTAAAGATTACTTAGCCCGATCTCTTACCTTTTTTAGAGACGCTCGAACACAATGTGAAGAAGTGTTTTCAGAGTGCTCACAACAAGGTTGGACATTGATCGGTCTTCTAGGATCAGGTGATTTAGCAGATATTGCAATGCTTGTTGCTCAAGGTACAAATATAAAAACTGGCATCATTTCTATAAATGAAAATTTAAAAAAATATGATGCTATTCTAGTTACAGATATTATACATCCTCAAGAGACATATGATTTTCTTAAAAATAAAATTAATCCTCAAAAAATATTAACGCTTAGACTTCTTCATATTTCAAAACGTGATGTAGAAAACGGAAAAAACAAATGAAACAATGGTTTGTGGTCCATACGCAACCCTCAAAAGAACTTGTCGCTCAACGTCATTTATTAGAGCAAAAATATGATGTCTATCTTCCGCGTTTCAAAAAGATATGTCGTCATGCTCGCAAAACACGCGAAGTTCTTTCTCCTCTTTTTCCGCGATATCTTTTTATTGGAATTGATCTTGAAATACACTCCTGGCGCAGCATCAATGGAACACGTGGCGTTTCATATTTGCTGACCCAAGATAATTGCCCCCTCTCGTTGCCTTCCCAAATTATTGAAGATCTTAAACAGCAAGAAAATAGTGACGGTATTCTGCCATTAAATTGTCTTGTACATTTCACAAAAGGTGACAAATTGGTTATTCTCAACGGCCCCTTTGAAGGACATACAGCTATTTTTGAAAAACTGGATGATAAACAACGTGTTAAAGTATTCCTTAATTTTTTAGGAAGAGAAATGAATGTTATTCTGTCTCAAGATATTATAGAAGCAGCCTAACCTATTTTTAACGTTTAAACCCATCCTGTAAACATTTCGAGCTGACAAAACGAAATGACATTGTTATAAAAAGGAAACCTTATCAGTCTCGGTGATTTTCACCCGGACTGCGGCAGCTATGATGGAATAGGAAATGGTTTTAAAACAAAAAATTGAACAATGTCAGTTGCATTTAGAAAGAATGAAACAAGCGGCTGAGCACATACGGCATTTATATCCTTTTCAGGAAAAAAACTTTCCTCTTGAAAAATATGAGGATTTAACTTCACTCGACATGTTTACTGGCCGATTTGCGAAACTCCAGGACACCATGGGGGAAGGGCTGTTTCTTGAATTTCTAAAATTTCTTGGAGAAAACGTTGTTAATCTATCCATGATTGATCGTTTAAATAAACTTGAAAAATATAAAATCCTAGAAAGCACAGCCAAATGGAAGTATTTACGGGAACTGAGAAATGATTTATCCCATGAATATCCCAATTCATACAGCGCCTTAGTAACGACATTAAACAAAATTTTTCAAAATTATCAATACTTAGAGCAAACCTTAGAAAAAATTATTCATGAATATTCGCTTAGAGCCTAAAGATTTAGCATCCATCATTGAATCATTCAAAGAATGTTTTGATGAATATGATCATTTATGGTTGTTTGGATCTCGTGTTTATCCTGAAAAGCGTGGCGGTGATATTGATTTGTATATTGAAGTGAAACATTTTGACTTTAATAAAGTTTATGATCAAAAGAGTCAGTTTTGGATTTTGTTGCAAGATCGATTGGGTGAGCAAAAAATCGATATAGTTGTTCGTGACCCCAATCAAGATCTTTTGATTTATAAAATTGCAAAAGATGAAGGGGTGCTTTTGGTGTGAATATTTTTTTTGAAACCTTAAATATTATAAGGCCAATAGTAGACAAAGTAAGCTCCATAGAAGATTTTGATGCAATTTATTTATTTGGTTCACGTGCAAGAGGTAATGCACAAACAAAATCAGATATTGATTTAGCGATCAATTGTCCTACAGTAAATAGTTATCGCTGGAATGATATTTGTGGAATTATTGAAAATGCTCCAACATTAATCAAAATTGATTGTGTTCGATTTGATGAATTAAGCCCCAATAGCCCACTTCGTGCTGAAATAGAAAAAGATAAAATTGTTGTTTTTCAAAAACGTGTTAACAATAGCTATGATTTAAATCTTATTTTTGAAAGCACTGAAAAAGCATTAATTACATAGGAAAAGAAATGAATGTTGTCTTGTTTCAAGATATAATAGAAGCAGCCTAAATATATTTTACGTTTAAGCATATCTTATAAAATTTGGATCTAATAAAACGAAATGACATTGTTATAAAAAAAGACCTTATAAATCCCGATCGTTTTCACCCGGATTGAGATATCATTTTTAGGTTTCTAACTTACTGGCTTTCTCTATATAAACTGATAAATATTAATGAACGATTCTTCTCTTTTTTCAGCTATTAAAAAGCTTTTTTCTTTTCTGACTCGAAAAGAAAAAATAAAATGGCTTGGTATTCTAAGCTTTGCTATTTGTACTTCTCTTTTAGAAATTGCAACAGCTTCTCTAATCGTTATTTTTGCACAAGTTCTTACTCAACCTGAACTTGGGTATAAATATTTTACTAAAGTAGGACTGGGCAAAAATTTTACGCCCACTCAAATGATTTTTTATATTGCTCTTGTATTTGGAGCTACTTTTTTACTTAAGAACCTTGTAGCTGCCATTGAAGTTTTTTATCAAAATTTTTCCATCCAAAAAATGAATTATACTTTTAAAAATAAATTACTTCATCGATATGCTGAGCTTGATTATAGTATTTATTTAACACGCAATTCTTCTTTAGGACTAACCGTTGTAAACGGTGATACTGAACTTATGTTTTCAAGTGGTGTAACACCTATTGCTTCCATATTATCTGAAAGTATTGTTTTCTTTTGTTTGATTTTAATGATTATTGGTTTGAATTCTTCTCTTGCTCTAATTCTTTTTAGCATCGGATTAATCGTAGGACTTATTATAAACAAATTTGTTTTTCCACTTTTTTATACATGGGGACATACCTTTCAAGAAGCTTCCCTTCAAAGCGAAAAAAGTCTATTGCAATTTTTTCATGCATTTAAAGAAATTATTTTATGCAATAAAAAAGATTCTTTTATAAACACTTATCAAATATACTCTTTAAAAAGATCTAGAATTCGAGCGCTTCAAATATCCTCAAATGCTCTTCCCCGTTTAATTATTGAAATTCTATTTGTATGCCTTTTTATTACCGCAATTACTTATTTTTGTCTTGAGCATGATTCGCCATCTCAAATGTTAGGAATACTTGGAGGGTATCTATATATTGGATTCCGTTTAATGCCGGGACTGAATCGTATTATTGGTCAGCTAAATACCTTTAAACTTACAATTCCAAATATTAATCGTGTTTACGAAGAATATAATTCTAATTTTCTTAAAAACAATTATCAAAATATACCAAATTTTGAATTTAAAAAATCTATTGATTTTAAAGATTTAACTTTTCAGTACCCAAATACAACGAAAGATGTTTTAAAAAACTTAACTTTGACCATTCATAAAGGCGAATGTATTGGTATTATTGGTGAAACAGGTTCTGGAAAGTCAACCCTTGTGGATATTATTTTAGGCCTTTTAAGACCAAAGCATGGAACTGTTCTTATCGATCAAAAATATCCTATAAACTGTTATCAATGGCACCAACACATAGGTTATGTTCCTCAATCCGTTTATTTAATTGATGATACAATCGAATCAAATATTGCCTTTGGAGAAAAAGCCGAAACTATTGATCAAAATCGTTTAAAAAATGCTCTTAATGCTGCTCAACTTACCAAATTTATCAACCATCTACCCAATGGCACAAAAACCGTTGTCGGAGAACGCGGCATGCGTCTTTCTGGAGGAGAGCGTCAACGTATCGCGATCGCACGTGCACTCTATAGAAATCCAGACGTCTTAATTTTTGATGAGGCAACCTCTGCACTAGACAATGAAACGGAACAAAATCTGATGAAAACAATTCATGAGATTTGTAAAAATCACACTGTGATTATGATAGCTCATCGATTGACCACCCTCAAAAAATGCAATAGGATCATTTCCATAAATAATGGAATCATTCAGAATATTACCTCTCAAAAAATTTGTTAATTTTTTTTGCATGCTTATGGGTTTATGTAATGATTATAAAATATAAAAATCACAGCTCTTTGAGTTCCTATAAAATTGATAAAGAAAAATCTATGAATTATGTTTATAAATGTAGACATCTCTTACAAAGGAAAAATTTATGCTTAAGAATTTTCTTATAAAAACTCCTGATTTAAATAATAAAACGATTCTTATAACAGGAGGAACAGGGTCCTTTGGGAATCAACTTGTTCAAACAATCATTAATCTCTATTCTCCAAAAAAACTTATCATTTTTTCACGAGATGAACTCAAACAATATGAAATGGCTCAAAAATTCCCAGAATCTAAATATCCTTTTTTGCGCTATTTTATAGGAGATGTACGTGATTATAACCGCCTAGAAATGGCTTTCCGAGGGGTTGACATTGTCATTCATGCAGCAGCTTTAAAACATGTTCCTATTGCAGAATACAATCCATATGAATGTATTCATACAAACGTTATTGGAGCAGAAAATATTGTAAGAGCTGCCTTAAGAAACTCCGTACAAAAAGTATTAGCTCTTTCAACCGATAAAGCTGTTAGTCCTATTAACTTATATGGAGCAAGCAAACTCGCTGCAGAGAAAATTTTTGTAGCTGCCAATAATATACGAGGATCAGACCCAACACTCTTCTCTGTTGTAAGATATGGAAATGTCGTAGGATCAAGAGGTAGCGTCGTTCCATTCTTCAAAAAATTATTAAAAGAAGGAGCTACTTCCCTACCAATAACCGATAATGACATGACACGGTTTTGGATTACGTTACAACAAGGTGTTGATTTTGTTTTATCTAATTTGTTTTTAATGCAAGGAGGAGAAATTTTTATCCCCAAAATTCCCAGCATGAAAATTATTGACTTAGCAAATGCCATTCAACCAGGAATCCCAACACACGAGATAGGTATCCGTCCTGGAGAAAAATTACATGAATGTATGCTCACTTCTGACGAGTCATTACAAACTCGTGAAATGGAAGATCGATATGCTATTCTTTCTTCCTTCATCAATCCAAACTTATGGGAAAATCGAATTGAGAATAAGCCTTTTGAAAAAAGGATGGTATATTCCAGTGATACCAATACAGAATGGCTTAACTCACAACAACTAAGATTAATGCTGGAAGATTAACATGATTTCTTATGGAAGACATTCCATCTCTCCTGATGATATAAAGGCCCTTACTGAAGTATTACAAAGCGATTGGCTTACCTGTGGTCCTGTTGTCGAAAAATTTGAACAAATGCTGGAAAAAACAGTTAATGCAAAACATGCTATTTCATGCTCGAATGGCACAACCGCATTACACCTTGCAATGCTCTCTTTAGGGATAGGTGTTGGAGATATCGTTTTAGTCCCGGCTATCACCTTTCTAGCTTCCGCCAATGCTGCTCGATATGTTGGAGCTCACGTTGCTTTTGTAGATGTTGATCCCACAACAGGCTTAATGACTTCAGAAACTTTAGAAGCTGCAATTTTAAAAAATCATTCCAAAAACATAAAAGCTGTTGTGAATGTCCATCTCACAGGGCACTGTGAAAATTTAGAAGAAATCTATAAAATAGCACAGAAATATAATTTATTTATTATAGAAGATGCAGCTCATGCAATTGGAACCTCTTATTTAACCAACGAGGGGACCAGACATCCTATTGGCTCAAATAGATTTTCGGACATTACGACTTTTTCTTTTCATCCCGTTAAAACCATTGCTATGGGAGAAGGAGGAGCAATTACCACAAATGATCATAAAATTGCAGAAAAGTTAAAATTATACCGGAGCCATGGAATGATACGAGACCCTCATAAATGGGTAGAAATTGAATCATCACATCCATGGTATTACGAAATGCAAGAGCTTGGATATAATTATCGTATCAGCGATATCAATTGCGCTCTTGGGCTTAGCCAATTAAAAAGACTCCCAGAATTTATATCTGAGCGTTCTAAAATCGTTAAAATTTATGATGACGCATTCATAAATATAAATTATTTAAAGCCTTTGAAAAAATTAAAATTTTCAGAAACAGCTTGGCACTTATACATAATCTTCATCGATTATAATAAAATCGGAAAATCAAGATCTGATATTATGAGAGGATTAAAAGAAAAAGGCATTGGAACACAAGTTCATTATATTCCTCTTTATAAGCAACCTTATTACAAAAAGCTATATGGTCCTCAAACTTTAAAAGGCGCAGAACAATATTATGAGAGTTGTTTAACGATACCTTTATTTGTGGGACTTTCTCTAAGGGATCAACAAAATATTATACGAGAGATTTTATCCATATGCGCACCGCAGTAATAATTCAAGCGAGAATGACGTCCTCAAGATTACCTGGGAAAGTCATGCTTCCTTTATGGGATAAAACAGTTCTTGGCCAAGTTTTATCAAGATGTCAGCAAATTAAGAATATAGATGTTGTTTGTTGTGCTATTCCTCTTGGAAAAGATCATGATGTTCTTATTGCTGAAGCTGAAAAATATAATGCCGTTATCTTTAGAGGCTCAGAATTAAATGTTTTAGAAAGATATTATGAAGCAGCCAAGCACTTAAAAGCAGATATTATTATGCGCGTTACAAGCGACTGCCCCCTTATTAATCCTGAGGTATGCTCAGATGTTTTACAAATGCATATTCAAAATAAAGCCGAATATACCTGCAATAATCTCCCCCCTACCTGGCCACACGGTTATGATTGTGAGGTGTTTGGGATAGAAGAGCTCAAAAATTCCCTACAATATGCCACCCATCCTGAAGACTTTGAACATGTTACAGAATGGATGCGGCGCACTCTTAAGGTCCATAATTTTGAAAACCCAGAAGGGAATCACAGACACATTCGAATAACCTTAGACACCCCGGAAGACTATGCTTTTATTAAAAAAATAAATCCTTCTTCTACCTCTTTAAAACTTCTTTTAAAAGACGTTGACACTCTCACTAAAAACTCATCAAAAATATGAAAACCGCTCTTTTCTTATTTGAGGCCTCTTCAAAAATAGGAGCGGGACATGCCATACGTTCTTGTGTCCTTGCAGAGGCTTTAAAAGAACATCATTGGATGTGTAAAATTATAACGCTCCCAACGACTTATGAATTTATCTCTCAATTGAAATCTTTTGAGCGCGTAGATCCACGCTCATTTTATTATCATCCTTTTCACTGTGACCTTCTTGTTATTGATAATTATAATATAGAAAAATCTTACGAAGCTCATTTTCGTCCCTTTGCCAAAAAAATAATGGTTATTGATGATCTTGCAAATAGACAACATGAGTGTGATATTTTATTAGACCAAACCTATGGTCAATTAATAGAAACTTACAAAAACCTCGTCCCTCAAAGATGCAAAATATTAACAGGTATTAAGTATGCATTACTTCGAACAGAATTTAGAGAATTAAGGCCAAAAGCCCTCAAAAAAAGAAAACAAACAACCCAAATAAATCGTATCCTTATTTCAATGGGAGGAAGTGATCCTCAAAACTATACGTTAAAAGCCCTTGACATAATTAAGCGGTCTCAATTCAGAGGAAATGTGGATATTGTTCTAGGATTTGAGGGACAGAATCTAAGCTCTGTAGAAGAATACATTAAAAATATCCCTAATGAATGTTTTATCCATATTAATGCAGACATGCCAAAATTAACTTATCAGGCAGACTTAGCAATAGGTGCTTCTGGAAGTAGCATGTGGGAAAGATGCACACTTGGACTTCCTACCCTTATGTTTACTGTAAGCTCTAATCAAGAATTAATTGCTAAAAATCTTCATAAAAGTGGAGCTGCCTTTTTGGTAGAAGATCTTAAAAATACAAAAACTGCATCAGATTTCATAAATAATTTAATGATGGATAAAGAATTCTTGAGAACATTCCAAAAAAACGCATCTGAAACTTGTGATGGGATGGGGATTAATTCAGTCTTAGAGGTTATACATGACATACATTGATTTAGGTTCTAAAAAGATAGGAAAGGATTATCCTGCCTATATTGTTGCCGAAATTGGAATTAATCATAATGGAGATATGGAGCTTGCAAAAAAAACAATTCTTGCAGCAAAGACAGCTGGAGCCGATGCTGTCAAGTTTCAAAACTACAAAACTGAAGATTTTGTTCCTCTAAAAAACATAACCTACGAATATCTTTCCCAAGGAAAATTAGTTAAAGAATTTCAGTATGATATGTTTAAACGCTACGAATTAAATCATAAGCATGTCATGGAGTTGAAAGATTTTTGTGATCAAAACAAGATTGACTTCCATTCGACACCTACAAATTTTGAAGGCGTGGATTTACTTAAGAAAATAGGTGTTAATGTCTTAAAAAATGGCTCTGATTTTTTAACAAATCTCGAGCTTATTGACTATATGGGAAAATCTCAAATTCCAACCGTTTTATCCACAGGAATGGCAACTATTAGTGAAATTGATGATGCCGTCACGACATTTCGTGGCACAGGAAACGAAAACCTTATCTTACTTCATTGTACATCTTCTTATCCTACCCCTGCAGAAGATATCCATTTAATGAAAATTAAGACATTAAGAGATACGTTTGGTGTTATCAGTGGGTTTAGTGATCATTCAGAAGGGCCCTGGGCTGCCATAGGATCAATTACTTATAAAACGGCATGGATTGAAAAACATTTTACGCTTGATAAAAATCTACCTGGTCCTGACCATAGATTTTCCTGTGACCCAAAAGAATTTTCTATACTTGTAGAAGGTGTAAGATATGTTGAAAAAGCAACTGGCATCCCATATCTAGGGCCTACGGAAAGTGAAAAAGATTCTCGACGTGATTTTAGACTTTCTTGTTGTGCTAAAAGAGATCTTAAGATTGGAGATGTACTTTCAAAAAGCGATATTATATTCGCTCGTCCGGGCTGTGGATTTCTACCTAAAAATGAAGTGCTTTTATTAGGAAGAACAATAAATAAACCTTTAAAACAAGGAGATCCTATTCAGATTGAGGATCTTACATAATGAAATTAAAGATTGTTTTTCTTGGTAATCATACTGTAGGTGTTCAAGTACTAAAAGCTTTATATCCCTATGGATGTTTATCTGGAGTTGTTGCACATCCTGAAGATCCTGAAGATGGTAATAAATATTTATCTGTTCATGACTATGCTAATGAACTGAATGTTCCGGTTATAAGAGCAAGCCCCAAAATGCCTCTTCTTTTAGATTTTATAAATAAAATCAAGCCTGACCTTATTTGGGTTACAGATTATAAATATTTACTCCCTTCTGAAATTTTCCTACTCCCTAGATTAGGAGCTATAAATTTACACCCAAGTCTTCTTCCAAAATTTAAAGGGCGTGCCTCTCTTAATTGGGCAATGATTCATGGAGAAAATAAAGTTGGATTAACAGCACATTTTATAGATGCTGACGTTGATACAGGAGATATTATTAAACAAGTTGAATTGCCAATCCACAAACATGAATATATTGGAGATGTACTCGAAAAAATTTATCCTCTATATAGGACGATTACCAACGACGTCATCACTATGTTTCTAAATAACAATATTCAAAGAAAACCACAAAATTCGGCATTGGGATCCATTTATCCAGCGAGAAAACCAGCCGATGGCGTCATTAACTTAAATAAAAATGCTTACGAAATCTTAAATTTTATTAGAGCTCTTTCAAGACCATATCCTGGAGCGTTTTTAATTAAAGATAGAATGAAAACGACCATTTGGAAAGCTAATATATCTGAAAAGAAATTTGAAACTTGTGGGTTACATAGCCTTAATAATGAAATTTATCTTCAGTGTACTGATCATTCTTTAAAAATCACTGATTATACTATAACAGAAGAGAGTTTCGATGTTTAATATTTTATGGGATGCTAGATATAAAGCTAAAAATTCACTTAATAAAATAAATACCCTTGGGATAAAGTTGTTAGCTTCATCTTTAATTATTACCCACGGCATAAGCCTAAAAATGAAACTAAAATTTTAGAATTAGGCTTTGGGTCAGGATGTAATCTTTGGTTTTGCGCAAAAGAGGGATTTAATTGTTATGGAATAGAAGGATCTTCATTTGCTGTCAATCACGCAAAAGAATGGTTTTTAAGGGAAAACCTTTTCCCTGTTTATCTTCAACAAAGTCTTTTTTATCCTTTAGACTTTCAATCAAATTTTTTTGATCTTGTCATTGATAGAAGTTCTTTAACGTGTGTGAATACTAACGAATGCCTTGCATCCCTTAAGGAAGTGCATCGCGTATTAAAACCTGAGGGATATTTTTGTTTTAATCCTTTTTCAACTAAGCACACTTCATATCTTGAAGGTGATTTATTGGATTCCGGCTTAACGCAATTTAAATCAGACTCTTTTCTTAAGGTAGATAACTTAAAGTTTTATAACGAAGAAGAATTATACAAATTAATTCTTGCCGCTGGTTTCAAAATCTATGAAATGAAACATATTGAGGAAAAATTTTATACTCCTGAAAATATTATACATGCAGAATGGTTTTTAATATTAGGAAAATAAAATGAGCTATAAAGAAAATTTAGAGCACCAAAAAAATTATACTTCTAAACTCAACGAATATTATTCCGATTCTTATAATGCTTCCATGGACCACAAAAAAGTTAAATGGGGGAGTCAAGAATCTCAATTTTTAAGATTCAAAATTCTTTCTGAGATTTCAAATTTGTTTTTTGAAAGCAGCATCTTAGATTATGGATGTGGTATCGGTACATTTTTAGAATTTTTAATCCAACATCATTATTCAGGTTCCTATACAGGATATGATATTCTTCCTTCCATGTTAGAAATCGCACAAAAAAAGTATAAAGATCACTTATTTACATCTTCAATTCATAGAAAATCTTTTGATTTTGTTATTGCAAGTGGAATTTTCACAATTGCAGATTCAAAAATGATGCATGAAGAAATTCAAAAAATGTACCAAATTTCTCAAAAAGGCGTCGCTTTTAATTGTCTTAGTTCATTTGCATCTCAGCAAGAAAAAGGAGAGTTTTATGCAAATCCCCTAAAGACGCTTGAATTTTGTTTTAATTTAACCCCGAAAGTTGTTTTAAAACATCATTATTTACCTCACGATTTTACAATATATATGTATAAATAAATGATCATTTCTATTAATCAGCCTGCTTATCTTCCTTGGTTGGGCTACTTTAATCGTATTCTTAAAAGTGATCTTCATATTGTTTTAAATCATGTTCAGTTTGAAAAAAATAGTTTTACAAATCGTAATAAAATTCTCTTAAACGAAAAACCACTCTGGTTAACAATACCTCTTCTAACAAAGGGAAACTTTCAAAATCTAGCAATCAATTCTCTGACAATAGATCCTAAAATAAATTGGAAGAAAAAACATTGGCTTACACTTGAACAAGCCTACTCCAAGCAGGAAAATTGGATGACATTTAGAGATGATTTAAGAGAATTATACAGCTTAAATTCTTATAATTTTTTTGAAATTTTAAAGACTTTCTTAGTTTACTTCTTAGACTATTTTGGAATCGAAAAAAAAATATTATTTTCATCAGATTATACTTTTCAAGAAAAAAAATCAGATCTCATTTTAGAAATCTGTAAGAAGTTTGGCGCAACAAAATATATTTCTGGTCAATTTGGAAAAGATTATTTAGAACTTAATAAATTTCATGATCACGGTATTGAAGTTATTTTTGATACCTATAAACATCCACAATATCCTCAAAAATCCGAAGAATTTATTCCCTACCTATCATGTATCGACTTAATGGCAAACTGCGGTAAACAATCTTTAAAGGTTTTAAGTGATGGCTAATATACTTGTAATTGCAGCTCACCCAGATGATGAAGCTTTAGGTTGCGGAGGAACAATGGCACGTCATTCTGCAATGGGAGACAAAGTTGGGGTTCTTTTTATAGCAGACGGTGTTGGCGCTCGAAATGATACCTTCCAAGAAAATTTAATAAAAAGAAAAAAAGCTGCTAAAAATGCCTTAAAAATCCTAAATACTGAAGCTTTAGATTTTCTTGATTTTCCAGATAATCGCTTGGATACAATCGCGCTTTTAGATATTGTTCAAAAAATTGAATCTACCATTCATAAATTTCAACCTCAAACCATCTATACACATCACTATGGAGATCTTAATATAGATCATTCAATTGTTCACAAAGCAACAATGACTGCTTGTCGCCCTGTTCCAGGGTGCTCTGTTAAAAACATCTATTCTTATGAAGTTTTATCCTCAACTGAATGGGGATTAGCAAACAAGAGATTTGTCCCAAATTACTTTATTGATATCGCCGATTATTGGGACCAAAAAAGAGATGCTTTAATGGCTTATAACGAAGAAATGAGGGCTTACCCTCATACACGCTCAATAGAAAGTCTTGAAGCACTTTCTCTTCATAGAGGAACTTCCGTAGGCCTTAGAAAAGCAGAAGCTTTTTCTATAATAAGGTCTATTAATGACTAAACTTTTAAGTAACTTTGAAGGAGTTGCTCTTGTTCAATTTCCTGAACAAATTCCCATTTTTAAAGAATACTTTTTAAATAAAGCGATTAAAAATGATAAAATTTTATGGATAGCAATTACAGAAACGGCGCTTCTCTTTCTTGAAAAAGAGACTCTCCAAGTTGCAAAAATTACTGACTTTTATAATTATACTACTTTTAATCATTACATTTTCGAGAAATCCTACGAATCCCTTGGAGAAATATTAAAACGTTTAGATAAAGAAATATATTCTTATTATCCAGTATTTAAAAAATATGATATGGTATTTTCTCAGTTTTCATTTTATTTTTTGCGTTTGTGGTGTGATAGTATTGAGTTAAGAATCTATGAGCTCGCTTCTCTAAAGAAAGCATTGGGAGATTTTTTAAACGTTTATTATGTCTCTTTTGAAGAACCGCCTTTTTCTTATCCTAACGCTCCTTATCACACAAATCATTCCTTAGATTTCGCCATAACGTCAGTTTTTAAAGATAAAGAATTAATTAAGGCTGGCTATTATAATCCAATTGGAAGCTTTGCAGGATATAAATCAGAGTTCGAATCAAAAGAAATTCTCCGTCAATTTAAAAAAAGTCCGACCGCTCTAAATCTCATTCTTAAATATAAATTATTTTTACAAAGGATTATTTCGAGAAAAAATCTATTATGCATCAATATCCAAGTCCATTATTTTTATGGAAAGCTTAAAAATTTTTGCTTTTTACCTAAGATACCACAAAATGACATAGAAACTCCTCGAACTGCTCAAAGCATGGTTAACAGTATTTTATCCCCAAATGATTTTGAAATCTTAGGAGTGAGCTTTAAAGAATATTATAAGAAAATAATCATAACGACGCTCAATGCTTTTTTAAAAGAAACATTAAACACAATCAATTTTTACAAAAAAAATCCCTCTCAAACATGGGAATCTATTCTTTCCACAGGATTCAATACATTTGGATCCATGGCCATAGCAAAGATTTTTAAGTCTTATAAAAAAAAGGTTTATTGTTTGCATCATGGATCACACGGTATCATAAAAGATAAAATTAACGCATACCTTGAGTATCCTTTTATTACAGATTATTTTGTTTGGGGAGAAGGCGTTACCAAACAAATAAAAAAAGAAGGAGACTGGAATAATCTAAATATTCATTCTGTAGGGTCTGCACAGGTTGATTTTCTAAAAGAACAAATATTGAACAGAAAAAGGAAAATTTTTTCTAAAAAATCCTCTAAGCCTATCATTGTATACTTGCTTCAAGCTATTAATGATGGCGTAAGAGTAACGCTTGATCACCCACCAGGACTTATAGACTTTAGCCTTCAAAAAGATTTTATTCAGTCATTGCTAAATATTAAATCAGATTTTGATTTAATTTTAAAAGCCCATCCCTCTCATGATGGCTATCATTCTGCTCTTAGATTTCTTTTTAAAGAAGATAAACGTGTCCATTATGTAAGTTCCTTGCCCTTAGAAAATTTTCTTATAAAAGCGACACATTTTATTACAGACAGACCTTCTACTTCTCTCATACAAGCGATGTCGTGTGGATTAAAATCTTATTGTTTAATAAATTCAGATTTTTATATAAAAAATTTCAAAAAATCCTTGAAAGAAGATAATGTTCTTTTTGAAAACTCAGATACTTTGGTAAAAACACTTCATAAAGATCTTCTTAATTGGGACAAAACGAAACAAAGCCCAACGAATCCTTATGAATCATCCTCCTTTTTAAAAAACTATGCTAATCCATTTAATGATACACTGTCTTATAAGAGGATTCTAAATGCTATTAAAGAATAAACTTTCACATCAACCCATATTTGCTGCTTGGCAACAACTCCCCTCACCTCAGATAACCTTTTCAATGGCAAGTCTGGGATTTGATTGGATCGTTGTCGATTTAGAACATACCTCAATGAGCATCCAAGATGCTGAAACAATTTTTATTGCAGCAGAGAGCCTGAATTGTAAGCCTTTTGTAAGGCTCTCATCTGCAGATCCTTATCTCGCGCGTCGTCTTTTAGATGCCGGCGCTCTCGGATTAATACTTCCTGTTGTTGAGTCAAAAAATTCTTTTGATGAATTTGCGCAACATTGTTTTTTTCCGCCCCAAGGAAAAAGAGGATTGGGGCTCGTTCGTGCTAACAGGTGGGGATCTCATTTAGAAGAATACTTTAACGAATTTAAACCCATTCTCATCGCACAAATTGAAACAAAATTAGGTGCTGAAAGTATTCAAAACATACTTTCTTCTCAATTTATAGATGGAATTATGATTGGTCCTTATGATTTATCAGCAAGTCTTGGAAGCCCCGGAAAATTTGATGATCCTTTTTTTAAAGAACTATGTAAAACCATTCGCGAAGAAGCAATCAGACAGAAAAAAATGCTTGGGTTTCATCAAGTCGAGCCCTGCTTATCAAAGTTAGAAACACGCATTCAAGAAGGCTATGATTTTATTGCTTATGGGACAGATATGATCGCTTTAAGATACGCTTTACAAGGAATAAATCGATGAACAAAATATGTATCATTCCGGCTCGAATGGGCTCCTCACGCTTTCCAGGAAAACCCCTCAAAAAAGCCTTGAATATCCCTGTTATAATCCATGTTGCAAAACGTTGTTTATTATCAGAGCATTTAAATTATGTTGCTGTCGCAACATGTGATAAAGAAATTGAAAACGTCTGTCATGAACACAATATTCCTGTCATTTTAACCAGTCCTAAACATGAACGTTGTACGGACAGGGTAAGTGAGGCCATCGAGAAGCTTTCATTTTCTGTAGAACAAGAAGATCTTATTATAATGGTTCAAGGAGATGAAATTCTTGTCACACCAAATATGATTGACATGGTTATACGTGATTATGAACAAACTCATTCCCCCGTTATTAACCTTCTCTCGAAACTCTATAGAGAATCTGACCATCAAGATCCGAACGTTGTTAAAGTTGTCTCTGCCCCAGATCAAAGGGCTCTTTATTTTTCAAGGTCTCCCATCCCTTCAACGTATAGAGACAAAAACGTTACCAGCTACCAACAAACAGGCGTTATTGGGTTTTCTCGGAAATTCCTCAAGGAATTTAGTGAATTACCACAAACGCCTCTTGAAAAAATTGAATCCATTGATATGCTGCGTGTCCTTGAACATAGCCTCCCTTTAAGAGTTGTCTATACAGAGAAAGAAACTGTGGCTGTTGATGTCCCATATGATTTAGAACGTGCAGAAAAAATTCTGCATCAAGATGAATTTGTAAAACGCTATGCTTAATATTCTTATTTCAAATATAGGATTTGGGGAAGCAGCACCGGATGCTCTTAAATCCTTACAAAAAAATGCTCAACTTACTGAAAATAAAGAAAAAAAGAGATTTTCAGAAGAAGATTTTATAGAAAAAATTAAGGATTCTCATATCCTAATTGCAGGAACGGAAAAAATTACAAAATCCGTTCTCGAACAGGCTCCTCACTTGAAACTTATCGCACGTGTAGGGGTGGGAGTTGATAACATTGATCTTGAAGAGGCTAAAAAAAATGCTGTGTCCATTACCTATACTCCTGATGCACCATCGGAATCAGTTCCTGAATTCACACTTGCTCTTATTCTTAATCTTATAAAAGGAATCTCCATTTCTGATCACAAACTTCACGAAAAAATTTGGTATCGCCCTATGGGAAGAATGTTATCTTCTTTTAAGTTTGGAATTGTAGGCGCTGGAAAAATTGGGTCTAAAGTTATTCAAATGATCAAAGCAATCTCTCCCTTGTCAGACATTTTCTTTTATGACCCTTATGTCACACATATTTCAAATGCAACAAAATGTTCTCTTGAGAGACTCTTTAGAGAATCTGATGTTGTTTCTCTTCATCTTCCCTTAAATGCTTCGACGAAAAGTCTTGTAGATCTTAATCTCTTAAAAACAATGAAACAAGGAAGTTACTTGGTCAATACATCACGAGGTGGTATTATTGATGAAAATGCACTCTATCAAATTCTCCAAACAAAACACTTGGCAGGAGCTGCCCTCGATGTATTTGAGATTGAACCTTATAACGGAAATTTGACAGAATTGGAAAACTGTCTTTTAACTTCTCATCTCGGATCAATGACGCATGAAGTTAGAAAATTAATGGAAAACCAAGTTTCTGAAGATGTTCTAAACTTTATACAAGGACGGCCTTTACGAAGGCCATTAAATGGATTTAATTTTGTTGGATTAAAATGAAAAAAGCTGTTGTATTTGGGGGATCCGGGTTTGTTGGTAGTCATGTAGCTGATGCTCTTACAAATTCTGGTATAGAAACAACCATTTTTGATGTTCGACCTTCTGAATTTATAAATTCAAAACAAACCTTTATTCAAGGAAGCATTCTTGACGAAAATCTTGTTCGTAAGGTCATTGAAGACAAAGATTATGTTTATCACCTTGCGGGACAAGCAGATATTGAGGTTGGATTTGAGAATCCTAAAGAAACGCTCCATTTAAATATTCAAGGAACGATTAACATCCTTGAGGCTTGTCGACAACATCCTGTAGAACGGCTTGTTTTTGCATCAACCGTATACGTTTACTCTGACTCAGGCGGTTTTTATAGAGCAAGCAAACAAGCTTGTGAAATTATCATTGAAGAATATCAAAAAAACTTTGGTATTGATTATACAATTTTAAGGTATGGGTCACTGTATGGTCCCCGAGCGGATGAAAAGAACTTTATTCACCGTGTTATTAAACAAGCGCTCTTAGAAAAGAAAATTGAAGTTGGATATGGCAGCGATGAAAAGAGAGATTTTATTCATGTCTATGATGCCGCCCGCATGAGTGTTGATATTCTCAAAGAAGAATATAAAAATGTTCACATCATATTAACAGGCTATCAACATATTAGCCGCGGGGAGCTTCTCCATATTATTACTGAAATGCTGGGGGAAGATATAGAAATTCAAACAATTCAGCCTGAAATTGATCGTGTGCATGGGCATTATAAGTTAACCCCTTATGTCTTTAAACCAAAAATTTCACGTAAGCTTGTCAGCTCTGAATATCTGGAATTTGGTCAAGGAATTTTGAGCTGCATGGAAGAAATCTATGAAAAACACGTTAAGTAATATAAAAGTCCTCTTCCTTGATTTTGATGGCGTAGTTGTGGAATCTACACATATTAAAACAGATGCATTCTATGATGTATACCTTCCCTATGGAAAAAAAATTGCCGAAAAAGCAAAAGAACACCATTTAAAGCATCAGGGCGTAAATCGCTCCAAAAAATTTGAAGCGATACATCAACTTTTTTTGAACAAGTCTTGTCCATCCGAAGAAAGAGAACAGCTTTCTCAACAATTTTCTGAAATTGTTTTTGAAAAGATTTTAAAAGCACCTCTTGTTGAAGGTGTCATTGACTTTTTAGAAAAAATGAAAGCACATAATATTCCTACTTTTTTGCTTTCAGCTACCCCCCATGAGGAGTTAATTAAAATTTGCCAAGAAAAACATCTCTCTCATTACTTTAAAGGTATATATGGATCTCCTTATGAAAAAAGTGAGATTGGAACCAAGCTCATCCATCAGTATGGCTTTAAGAGAAAAGATATTTTTTTTATTGGGGATAGCATCAGTGATTTTAATGCCGCCTCTAAAATCGATGTTAATTTTATAGGAAGAGTAGCTAAAGGAGAAGCGAATCCTTTTGAGTTATCTATCCCCATTATTCAGGATTTTAGAGATTTTCTTTAATGCAAGCATATTATTTTCAATCAGTTTCAGAAGCTGGAACATTTCTGAACCAAGAAATTCAAAAGGATATCTTACATCAAATTAATTTGAAAGGTGAAGGACTTCTAATTTTACCTGGCGGAAACAGCATCAAATTGTTTTTTCCCTATCTTCTTACGTTAGATGTCCCCTGGAATAAAGTCACAATTGGATTAAGTGATGAAAGAGATGTTCCTCTACATCATGACATGAGCAATGAAAAACAGTTAAAAGAATCTTTTTTAAACTATCTTCCTGCTCCAAATTATATTCCATTAAATGAAAAATTCCTCACCAAAATCAAAGCTTTTTCTCCCATTACAATTTTAAGCATGGGAATAGATGGACATCTTGCGTCTCTTTTTCCTGAAGAAGCACCAGAATGGACACAAGTAGGCATGAGGCTTTATCATACTAAAAAGCAAATTCCAAATCGTATCAGTTTATCAGAAGAAGCTCTTCTTCTTTCTCATAAAATTTATATTTTAGCCCTAGGAAAAGAAAGACAATGTCTTCTTGACAACATACAAAATTCCTATCCCTGTTTAAATCGCATTTATAACAATTCAATATTTATGTCTATCGATGAATAAATTTTTTTATAAATTTTCACTTTTTTTTCTAAAACCAAGTGCTTTAAGTGGAATTGTATTTTTATTTTTATCGTTTCTTATTTTTAAATGTTATTTAAACAATCTTTTATCCTTTTTATTTGCATTTCTAATCACAGAATTATATTGCAGATTCCAATATTTTCTTTTTCATAAGAGAAAAAGAGAAAAACGTTTTTTCATTACCAAGAAAGACATTCCTTTTGTACATCATCCGTATTTACCTTGGAGCATTTATAAAAACTGGACTCCTCAAAAAGATAAAGCCTCTTTACTCGATGACAAAGCTTTTATGCTTGGAGGAGTTCCTACCAATAATCTTGGCTTGTTTTATGCTTCTGAAGAAAAGAAATTCATTACTCAAAAAAAAGAAAAGCATACATATAGGATTCTTATATTAGGAGATTCAGTTTCCTTGAATTTTGCAAGCCCTTCAAACAAAGTGAACTACCCTTTACTTCTTGAGAAAAAACTACAGGCTATGATTAAAAATACACGCATTGAAGTTATCAATGCATCGTTCTTTGCTTATACCACACAAGAAATTATTATAAAGTTTTTATTTGATTTGCAATATTTGGACCCTGATTTAATACTTTTTTATGGTGGATATTCAGATATTAGGGGTTATCTTACAGAGAGTTTTGAGACAGATTTTAGTCATTTTAGAAGAAGTATAAAAACGAATTATTCACATCTTGTATTTTTTGCTTCTTTAATTTCATTAGTAAAATCTTATTTTTTAGATAATGTAGTTTCGGATCTTTTTAGTCATAGTAATTTGAAATTAGATTTAATTAAGATGATTAATAAGAAAAATCATATTAATTTAAATCAACCATTTGAAAAAGGCCTAGAAACCTTTTCAAGAAATATTTCAACCCTTATTCATGTCTGCCAAGGAAAAAACATACCTCTCATTTTCTCCACATATTGTCATTATTTAAATAATCAAAGAAAAAATTCAGAAGCATATCAAATTTTTAATACTATTATTGAACAACAAAACGCTATCATTCGTGATCTATGTTCATCTAATAAAATAACATATGTAGACAATGCAATACAAGTAGACTGCTCAGAAGAAAACTTTTTGGATGATGTTCATTTCACTGAAAAAGGAATGAATATTGTAGCTCAAAATTTTTCCGATATTATTTCTAAATTTATAAAAAATCATCCGCCTTAAAAAGAAAGGAACTCTATTAATTCTTAATATAATTAAATTTTTTGTTTAATAATTAATATTAATAAGTAAAAATTTAATAAATTAAGAATTTTTTAAATACAAAATTTAGGGAAAATAAAATATACATAAATTTAAATAAAGGTCCACAAATGAAAAAACCATCTGCTAACAACATTGCAAATTTTATTAGTAACATAAATTATGCGATTTTGAAAATTATAGGAAAAAACCTACCAAAACATGTTGCTCTTAATATTATTCAAAAAGAAAATAATTACTTCTTACATGAAAAGAATTTAATTTTACAAACAGATTTATTAAAACTTTGCCATTTAATTTTTGATGAATCTTCATTAAAAACAGAAATGAAACTTTCAGATAATTTTTCTAAACGCATACGTCATGCATTTGTCTTTCAATTAGCAATGAACGCAATAAAGAAAGATAAAGGAAAATCATCTATAGCTGAATGCGGGTGTTTTAAAGGGCAAAGTTCTTACATAATTTCTAAAGCAATTATGTTAAATGGACATAATAATACTTTTCATATTTTTGATTCTTTTGAAGGCCTTTCTGACTATTCAAAACATGATATAACAAATCTTTCAGAAGAAAAAATTCAAGAAACTCGCAAAGTTTTTGCAGCAAGTATCGATCTTGTTAAAGATAACCTAAAAGATTTTAATTTCATACAATATCATAAAGGTTGGATTCCATCTCGATTTAATGAGGTAGAAGGTCAAAAATTTTGTTTTGTAAACATAGATGTTGATCTGCACGATCCAATTAAAGATAGCCTAGAATTCTTTTATCCTAGGCTAGTATCTGGAGGAAGTATTTTTTTAGATGATTATGGGTTTAACCAGTTTCCAGGAGCAAGTACGGCTATAGATGATTTTATAAAAATAAATAAGCCATCTTATTTCTTAGCTCTTCCAACAGGCGGTGCGTTTTTAATTAAATGATTAAATTTGTCCACATAAAGGAAGTTTTGTCGTGCCCTCAAGGAATTTCAAATTTTTTCTATATCGGAGTAAATACAGAAAACCTTTTAAATCTTGAAAGAAAAGGAATTCAAGTTAATTTTCTCTCAAAAGAACGAAAAATTCTTTTAGACAATTTTCAAGAAGAAATTATTAACTTAGACAAGCACGTCTTAGATATTTTAGATCCTCTCTGGTTAGCAAGTGATTTGGCAGAGAATAACCTTTGTCTTGAAAATTTCTCCCTTTATATTCTTAACACCTTCGCTCTCCTTAAAATGGACCTGCTTAATAATGAAGATGTTATATTTATCTGTGATGATGACGAGCAAGTTTATATTTACGCATCCCTTCTTAGAAAAAATGGTTTTAAGATAATAGCTCATATCAGTTATTTGAAATTGCTAAAAAGACTCACTGGCCATCTTTTCCAAAAAGTTTGCTATTTCTGTCAAAGTTTATACAACATATTGTATCTTCATTTCTTGAGATACTATTGTCGCTCTAAAATACAAACGCGCGCTCTTGAAAAATCGGATGTTCTTTGCATCAATTGGGTAGGAGAAAGCTCTTTTACAAATAATGATCTTTTTTTAAATGACCGATATTTTGGTGATTTACTCTCAAAGTTAGCTGATATGAGATTTAAAGTTTCAATCGTTGGAAAACCTCTTAATTTTATTGATTCATTCAAAAAAATTGCAAAAGAAGCAATTAAACAAAAAAATAATTTTTATCTCTTACAAGATTTTCTTAAAATTTCAGATCTTTTTAAACTCTTTTTTAAATCTTTTTATTTTTTAAAATATTATAATCATCCTTTCAAAATGGAAGGAATAGATTTTTCTTCTTTATGGAAATGGTTTTGCTTAAAAGATACCTTAAAGTATCGTCTTTTGCATGCTTTAGAAGTCTATACAGCCGCCACCACTCTTTTTACATTCTTAAAAAACCCTTCTGTAAAACTTATTTACCCTTTTGAAAATCAACCTTGGGAAAAGGTCTTAAGTTTAGCCTTTAAAAAAGTACTTCCCACTCATAAAATTTATGCTTACCAGCACTTTCCATTTGCAAAAGAATATTTGACTGCTTACTTTTCTGATACTTATATTCATGAAAAAATGGGTCCTTCTCTCTTATTAAGTGATACTTTTTTCAAAAATTGGATAGAAAAAAGGGGGACAAAAGACTGTTCTCTCTTTGGAAATTTTCGATTTCAACGGGTATTAAAAAATTCACAATTCCCGGTCAATTCACATTACAAAAAAAAGGTCATTTTATGTGCTTGTTCTATACAATTTTATGACTCTTTAGAACTTATCTCAACATCCATAAAGATTATTAAAAAATTAAAGCCTTCTCTTCAAAAAAATGTAACGCTTGTTATTAATTTTCATCCTTTAATCTCTCCTGAAAATAAAGAGAAAATTCAGAATTTTTTTTCCAATCCAGGAATCGATCTTGAATGGTCTCCTTTAAGCGCCGATGAACTTTTAGAAAAAGCTTGCTTGGTTTTTTACAATTCAAACTCCATTTGCTTCAATGCAGCAGCTCGAGGAATTCCTGCTGTTTTTATGAACTCAGATTTACAAATTGATCTTGATAGAATCCCAGATATATCTATAAAAGGAAAGGATATTTCGGATGTTTCTCAAAAGGTCGAAAAACTCATAGAAAATGTGCATTATTATCAAGATCAATCAAAAAAATTTAAAAGCTATTTTGACATCTATTATAAGGCCCCAGACTATTCTAGAATCCATAAACTTTTTACGGAAGGAAAATAAATGTTTTTAAAGAAAAAGAGCTATTTAAGAGATATTAAGCGCATTCGAATTCCAGAAACACGCGATTTAAGCAATGGACTTCGATTAGACAGAAATGAAAAAGCCGACAATTGGCCTGAAAATTTTATTGAGGCTGTCTTAGCATCCAAACCAGCTTCTTTTTTCAGCACCTATCCAGATCTTTCTGGACTTTATAAAAAGCTGGCCACCCATTTGAATGTTGAAGAGGAACAAATCCTTGTTTCATCTGGAATTGATGGTGTGATTAAAACCTTATTTGAAATTCTTGTTGAGCCTGGTGAAAAAATTGGTGTCTTTGCACCAACATATGCAATGTACGACGTATATGCTAAGTTATTTCAAGCTAAGCTTATTCATATTGGATACAAGTCAGATTACACCCCCGATTGGGCGGCATTCGAATCATTCCTAAATCAAAAGCCAGCGATTCTATTTTTGCCTAATCCCAATCAACCCATTGAGTCTTGTTTTTCTTTAGATGAACTAAGAACCATTGCTCAAAAATGTTTAGAAGTTGGATGTTTGTTTGTTGTTGATGAAGCCTATCATTATTTTGGAGCAGATTCTGCCCTTCCTCTTTTAAAGGAGTTTGAAAACGTTGTCGTTATGCGCACATTTTCAAAAGCATTTGGAATTCCATCGGCACGGCTTGGGTATATGGTCTCAACTTCGGAGAATATGGATTTATTATGTAAAACACGTTTCGCCCATGAAGCCAATTCTTTTAGTGCCGCTATGGCTGAATATCTTTTAGATCATTTTGAGATTGTAAAAAACTACACACATCAAATTAATCAATCAAGAATTTACGTTAAGGAAGCACTTCAAAAACTCGGAATTCCATCAAGAGGTGAAAAAGGCAACTATCTTTTAATTACTTTAAAATCAAACGAACAAACAAAAAAATGTGTTGAATTCTTAAGAAACCAGAAAATTTATGTAAAAGGTCCTTGGGCTTCACCTTGGGATAATTGTATTACAATAACATTAGCTCCTCAAAATCTTATGGAAAGATTCATCAAATCAATGGAAACCTTTGTGAGGGAACAATGAAAATTCTTATTACAGGTGGAATGGGATATATAGGTTCTCATATTATCCAGAAACTTCAAACAGAAAATCATGAAATTACCATTTTAGACAATCTTACAACTTCTCTTAAAAATTCAGAAAATCAGCATGAGTTAATTTGTGCAGATATCACGAATTATGAATCTCTCAAAACCAATCTTCAAAATAGAACTTTTGATGTCGTCCTTCATTTAGCAGCCCAGTCATCAGGGCCTGCCTCCTTTAAGAATCCAGAGCTTGATTTAAAAATTAACATCCTTGGAACTTTAAATATTATTCGTCTTTGTGATCATCTTAAAATTCCCAGAATTCTCTTTGCCTCTTCTTTTACCGTTTATGGTGATAACTCAAGTCATGAAATGCTAACAGAAACTTTGCCTTGCGATCCAAAATCTCTCTATGGCGTTGGAAAATTAACAGGAGAACAATATCTAAAAGTTTATGCTGAAAAACTTGGAATTCGTTGGAATGCTCTTAGAATGTTTAATGTCTATGGGCCCGGCCAAGATCTTTCAAGAAAAGATCAAGGAATGGTTAGCATTTTTTTAAGCTATGTACGGGAAGGAAATCATATCCCTCTTCAAGGGAGTTCAGAAAGATTTAGAGATTTGGTTTATATTGATGATGTTGTTTCAGCGTGGATGCTTTGTCTTAAAAAAGATATTCCTAATCAAATCTTTAATGTTGGATCTGGATCTAAGACAACAATAAAAGAATTAATTGACGCACTCGCAGTTCTTCATAATAAAAACATTACAATTGAAATTGTTGAAGCCAGCCCTGGCGACATTATGGGATGCTATGCTGATATTTCTAAAGCAAAAAAACAACTCGATTATAATCCACAATATGATCTTAAGTTGGGATTAACAAATTTTAAAAATTGGGCTGATCAAACCTTTGGAGTTACACAATGACAATTAACTGTTGGATTTGTAATCAGGCAACCGTTAAAAAAACCGTTCAATTACGATCAAAAAAAGAAGCAACTCTCCATTATTGTCATGTGTGTGATTTTGAGTTTTTTTCTCATGAGAATGACGCTTTACTGTCAAACAACCAACTTGATAAAACGCGATTAGAATCTGCAGGCCTTGATATTCCTAAACAAGAAAAAGATTTTGAGAATGGTTATAATCAATCTAAAACTTATGTCTCTGATTATCTTAATAAAGAAGATGTGGGTGCAAAAATCTTAGAGATAGGATGTTCATGGGGTTATTTTTTAAAGGCAGCAAAAGAATTTGGGGCTGTTCCCTATGGCCTTGAAATAAACCCTGTAAGGTTAGAATACGTTAAGGAAAAACTTGGTATAAATTGCAAGCCTTCTCTTGAGGATTATATTTCTTCTAAAACTAAATTTAAAAAAATATTTTCTTTTTACTGTTTGGAGTATATAAAACACCCCCTTTCATTTTTTAATAATCTCTTAAACCTTCTTGAGCCAGGAGGAGAAATTATTTTTATAACCCCTAATCTAAATGATGTTTTAAAAGATGTTTGGCATAACCCAGGATATCAACATTTCTTTTATGATGAATGCGCTATCGGGTATTATTCCTTCAAAGCTATAAATTCTTTATTGAACCATCTTAAAAAGGACAGAACCATCCATACATCTGTTCAAACGAAACAAGGTTATAGCCTCTATAATCATTTGCATTGGTATTTTAATCAAAAACCAATCAATAATAATTGCCTTGTGGGGGGAGATCGATTGCCAGAAGATATTAAGATGGTTTTAGAACAAGATAAAAGTTTCATTGGAGATTATCTTGCAAATTTAATTTATAGATTTGATCAGGAGTATAAAAAAGTAATTGAAGAAAATAATTTTGGGAACCAAATCTTAATTAGAATAAAAAAACAGTGTCCAGTATAAAACTACTTTTCTAAAAAAATGTGGAATAGATATTATTTTATGATTTTTGATTGGTAGCTCTATAATATCAGAAATAAAATTAGACGTTTTTAATATATTCGATTATGTACAATATATCTTTTACTTATCAGCCTTATAAATAAAATGCATAAAAATCCTCTCATCTCCGTTATTGTTACGACTTTCAATAGAAAAGAGTTTCTTAAAAAAACTTTAAATTCCATTCTTTCTCAAACATATTCTAATTTAGAAATACTTGTCATTGATGATGGCAGCTCTGATAATACACATTCTGTTGTTGAAAAATTTTCAGATAATCGACTGCAGTTTCATACAATAAAACATTCAGGCAGGCCTGCTGTTCCACGAAATTATGGTATTAAAAAATCTAAAGGAAATTTTATCGCTTTTTGTGATGATGACGATATTTGGGAAGCAGATAAAATATCTCTTCAAATAAAAGCATTTCAAGATAATCCTTCTATTAAATTATGCTATACAAATTCGAGTTATATTGATGAAAATGATCTGGTTCTTTCTTTTCCTTATAATTCCTCAAAAGATAAAATAACAACATTCAAAGATCAACTTTATCAAAATAAAGTAACATTTTCCTCTCTTATGATTCATCGAGATGTTGTTCAAGCCGGACATTATTTTGATGAACGGCTTAGCTTAAAAGCTTCAGAAGATTTTCTCTTTATAACAAAAATTGTTGCAAAATATCCTATTTATTATCTTAACCTACCTCTCATAAAATATCGAGTCCATCAGAATGGAATTAGTCATAACCGCACGAACATCAAAAAATTAGTAATTTATTATTTTCGCTTAACAAGGTGCTTTTATAACTTATTAAAAGAAGATTACATTTCTATTATTAAGTTTTTTCATTTATCATGTTACCACTTTATTCAAGTTAACAAACAAATTTCATATCTTCTCTTACAACGCTTCAAAACTTTTCTAAGGAATGCCAATGTTTAAAGAAAGAGTGCTCGTTACTGGTGGTGCAGGATTTATAGGAACGCATTTATGCAGAAAACTTCTTGATTTAAATTATGATGTGATTTGCCTTGATAATTTCTTTACAGGAAGAAAAGAAAATATTTCTGATCTTCTTAAGAGTCCTTATTTTGAACTTGTAAGGCATGATGTAACTCAGCCCTTTAAAGCACAAGTGGAAGAAATCTATAATTTAGCATGTCCTGCAAGTCCCGTTTATTATCAATCAGACCCCGTAAAAACTATAATAACTAATGTCATGGGTGCTATAAATATGCTTGATCTTGCTAAAATGAATAATTCTAAAATTTTACAAGCTTCAACAAGTGAAGTTTATGGAGATCCTGAAATAGAGGTTCAGCATGAAGAATATTGGGGGCGTGTCAATCCAATAGGAATACGCAGTTGTTATGATGAAGGAAAAAGATCTGCTGAAACTTTATTTTTTGATTACCATAGAGAATACAATGTTCAAATAAGAGTTGCTCGGATTTTCAATACCTATGGTCCTTATATGAGACCTGATGATGGAAGAGTCGTCAGTAACTTTATCGTACAAGCATTACGTAACAATAAATTAACAATTTATGGTGACGGATCTCAAACACGGAGTTTTTGTTATATTAATGATCTTGTAGATGGCCTCTTAAAATTGATGAAACTTGGAAATAGTATCACAACACCTATAAACCTTGGCAACCCCCAACCCATAACAATGAATTGCTTAGCTGAAACAATAATGGAGCTTATGGGAAAAAAGCTTGAAATTGAATATAAATCTCTTCCTCAAGATGACCCTAAACAACGTCAACCAGATATATCAAAAGCAAAGAAATACCTTGATTGGACTCCAACTACTTCACTTAAAGATGGATTAAAATTAACAATAGATTACTTTAAGAAAATCTTAGCTTAAAAATGAGCTCTTTATTGAATAATAAAATTACATTTGTTCCAAAGGACCAAAAATGACCTATAATATTCAAATATGGAAGGAAAATAAAGAAAAGTATCAAGATTACTGGGAGAATAAAGATATTGGAGGCACTTTTAATAACCTAATTAATAATTTTAATGAAGTAGAGACATATATTGAAGAAGAAGGATTTCTAGAAGATTTTAAAAGAGCTTGTCTTTGTTTAGAAAAATTAGGAAAAAAAATTTCAGGTGTAGGCGCTGATTTTGCAGCAGGATCCATGTGGTTAACAGCTTTTATCTTAAAAAACTATCCGTTAATAACTCAATTTTATGCTATTGATTATTCTCGGAAAAATGTATTCGACTTAGGAAGTAAATTACTTGAGCATTATAAAATTTCCCCCGAAAAGCTCACATTATGTCTTGGATCTTTTTATGACATTAAATTACCTTCAGAAAGCTTGGACTTTATTGTAATGGCCCAAGCTTTTCATCATGCAGAAAATCCTGATGTACTTTTGCAAGAATCCTATCGGCTCCTTAAAAAGGGAGGATTTTTAATTATGGTAGGTGAGCTTTTTATATCTAAAAATCTTTATTTTAAATGTTATTTAAATTATTTAGCATCCCTTATAGTTTCCTCAAAGTATTTTCCTCTCTCTTTCTTCAAACATTTTAAGAAACTCCAAAACATCGGTTCAAAACGTTTAAAGGGATCATTCCAGAATATTTATTTCCCGCCAGATCCGGTAACGGGTGACCATTACTATTTAAAGTCACAATATAAAATGTTCTTTTTAAGAAATAAATTTAAATTTATAAATATTAAATCTAAAAAATCAAATCATTTAGCTTATATTCTTTTTAAAAGATAATTCACACGTGCCAATGCACCTTGCTCTCATTATTTCTTCTCTCAATTCTGGTGGCGCTCAACGCGTTTTATCAATTCTTGCAAACCATTGGGCCTCACAAGGTCATAAAATCTCACTCATTACGCTTGATCGTCCTGAATCCCCTCCTTTTTATCCTTTAAATTCTAAAATTAATATTTTTCAATTGAATAAAAATAAACCAGAAACTTCATGTATAAATCGTCTTAAAGCCATTTCAGATCGTTTTCTCTCGTTAAGAAAAAAAATTCAAAAGCTTAAACCTGATCTCATTGTGTCTTTTGTTGACATCATGAATATCACAACCCTGATATCCTCACTTGGCTTAAAGATTCCTGTTATTGTTTCTGAGCGGACCCATCCAAAATATCATAAAATTCCCTTACTTTATCAAAAATTACGAGGACTTTTCTATTCAAAAGCAAGCCAAGTTATCGTTCAAACGGAATCAGCGGCTCAATATTTTAAAAATTTAAAAAATGTTTCTGTTATTCCAAATGCTGTTCTTATTCCAAATAAAACAAAACAAGATGTTAATTTAATGCCTCAACATATTGTATCTATAGGAAGACTCTGCCCCTTTAAAGGTTTTGATACACTTATTTATACCTTTTCAAACCTCCTACAGCAGTATTCTAATTTAATACTTACCATTTATGGAGAAGGTCAAGAACGTAAAAATCTTGAAAAGCTTATTTCTTTCTTGAATTTAGAAAATAAAGTCTTTCTCCCAGGTGCTCTTAAAGAGATTCAGACCTCTCTTCTTAAAGCAGATCTTTTCATCTTTCCCTCACATTACGAAGGATTCCCAAATGCTTTATGTGAAGCCATGGCTATTGGTCTACCTGTAATAGCCTCCAATTGTTCTGGAAACATTGATATTATACAAGATCATATTAACGGACGACTTTTTCCCATTGGGGATATTGAAGCTCTCACGCAGATTTCTCTTGAACTTTTAAAAGATACAAATCAACGGGTGAAACTTTCTCAAAATGCAAAACAACTCTCTGAGCAGTTTCATCCTAATTTAATTTTTAATCTTTGGGACCAGGCTATTTCTAACTCCTTGAAGAATTAAAATCCTATGCTCTTTAGCAAAAAAATGAAAAGATTTAATATTGCTTAAAATAACTCTCCTCTAAACTGGACGGAAAAACCAACGTCACCAACCAATGGTTTAGAAGACTTCGAGAATAATGCTCCAAGTTATTATTAGAAATGCTGATAAGAAATGATGTTATCATCGATTTTTGAAATATTCGATAATAGTATCTACTCTTATGTATGCTCAGGAGGAATGATAGGAAAATTCATTATCATCGTATTTAATTATAGTCATATGAATATACAACCATTTAAAACTGGAGGAGGGGAAGGGATTCGAACCCTCGATACGGCTATTCACCGTATAACGGTTTAGCAAACCGCCGCCTTCAGCCACTCGGCCACCCCTCCAGATGTGTTTGTAAATTAACGAGAGGATGTGCGACTGTCAATGATCAAATTAACTCTTCTTATAAAGGAATGCTTCTTTTTTGGAAAAATTTTAGATATATTGATTTTCCTTAAAAATATTTAATCTGAGTAAAACGTAATGTCAGGCCTTGATTTAACTTCTTTGGGCTTTTCAAATCCCTCCCAAACACGCATTATTGTTGCGATGTCAGGTGGGGTTGATAGCTCTGTCACAGCAGCGCTCCTCCATGAAGCTGGGTTTAATGTTATTGGAATCACGCTCCAACTCTATGATTATGGCATGAGCCTTGGAAAAAAAGGCGCCTGTTGTGCTGGGCAAGACATTTATGATGCTTCTTTGGTTGCAGAAAAATTTGGATTTCCTCATTATGTTCTTGATTATGAAAGTGTTTTTAAAGAATCTGTCATTGAAGATTTTGCTGACAGTTATCTTAGGGGCGAAACCCCCATTCCCTGTGTAAGATGCAATCAACGCGTCAAATTCAGAGATCTTTTTAAAGTTGCCAAAGATTTGGGGGGCCATGCTCTTGCAACAGGTCATTATGTAGAAAGACGTCTTGGCCAGCACGGGCCTGAGCTTCACCGTGCTCAAAATTCAAAAAAAGATCAAAGCTATTTTTTGTTTGCAACAACCACCGATCAGCTTGATTATTTAAGATTTCCCTTAGGGCATATGACGAAAGAAGAAACTCGGCTTCATGCGTATCGTCTTGGCCTGAATGTAGCTGATAAACCAGATAGCCAAGATATTTGCTTTGTACCCAATGGAAATTATGCTCAAGTTGTTGAAAAACTACGCCCTGGTGCTTTAGAAAGTGGTGAAATTCTTGATGAGGCTGGGCATGTTCTTGGAAAGCATTCAGGAATTATCAATTTTACAATAGGACAGAGGAAAGGCCTTAACCTGTCTTCAAACCCTAATAATGGTGAACCTCTTTATGTCATTCGATTAAACCCTGAAAAACATCAAGTTATTGTGGGACCACAATCTTCTTTAGCAAAAAAAGAAATTTATTTAAATGATGTTAATTGGCTAAGTCAGTCTCCTGCAGATACTTCAATTTCATGTCATGTTAAGGTGCGTTCTTCTCAAGAGCCCTTGCCTGCCACCGCTTTTCTGAATCTTGGAGAGAAAACAGCTCAAATTACTTTTGAAACCCCTGAATTTGGCATATCTGCAGGACAAGCTTGTGTTTTTTATAAAAACAGTCAGGTTCTTGGAGGGGGCTGGATTTCACGTTAAAGTTTTTAAAGTTTGAACCATTAAAAAGGGGCCAAATTGGCCCCTTTTTACTTTGATAGACATGGAGTCTGAATAGATAATGGGTTAGATTAAAAATCCATACCCCCCATACCCCCCATACCGCCCATACCGCCCATACCGCCGCCCATACCACCAGGCATTGCAGATTTTTGCTCAGGTTCTTCACCAACCATCGCTTCGGTTGTAATTAAAAGACCTGCAACCGATGCTGCGTCTTGAAGCGCTGTTCTGACAACTTTGGTTGGATCAATAATACCAAACTTCAACATATCTCCATATTGGTTTGTTTGAGCATCATACCCAAAGTTAGGATCTTTTTGGTCAATCAATTTTCCAACAACAATAGACCCATCAACACCCGCATTCATAGCAATTTGTCGAATGGGGGACTGAAGTGCCCGACGGACAATATCAATTCCAACACGTTGATCATCATTGAAAGGCTTAAGAGCAGAAAGCGAACTTTCTGAATAAAGAAGAGCCACACCACCGCCTGCAACAATACCTTCCTTTACAGCGGCACGTGTTGCATGCATTGCATCTTCTACACGATCCTTGCGTTCCTTCACTTCGATTTCAGTCACACCACCTACACGAATGATAGCAACACCCCCAGCGAGCTTTGCAAGGCGCTCTTGAAGCTTTTCACGGTCATAATCAGAAGAAGTATCCTCAACTTGTTGACGAATTTGAGAGCAACGTGCCTCAATTTCTTGAGCAGATCCAGAGCCATCAATGATGGTTGTTTCATCCTTTGTTATGAATACGCGCTTTGCAGTTCCAAGCATGTTTAACGTGACATTTTCAAGCTTGATTCCAAGATCTTCAGAAACCAATTGACCACCCGTTAAAATAGCAATGTCTTCAAGCATCGCTTTTCTGCGATCTCCAAATCCAGGCGCTTTAACAGCTGAAACTTTTAAGCCGCCTCGAAGCTTGTTAACAACCAAAGTTGCCAAAGCTTCGCCTTCAACATCTTCTGCAATAATGAGCAAAGGGCGTCCAGATTGAACAATGCCTTCAAGAACTGGAAGAAGCGGTTGAAGACCTCCTAATTTCTTTTCATAAATAAGAATATAAGGATTATCGAGTTCACAGGTCATTTTCTCTGGATTGGTAATGAAGTAAGGTGAAAGATATCCACGGTCAAACTGCATTCCTTCAACAACTTCAAGTTCTGTTTCAAGAGATTTAGCCTCTTCAACCGTTATAACACCTTCATTTCCGACTTTCTCCATAGCACGTGCAATCATTTGACCAATGTCAGATTCACCATTTGCAGATATAGTTCCAACTTGTTCAATTTCAGAGTTGGTTGCGACAGGCTTTGAGCGTTTCTTAACATTTTCGACAACAGCTTCCACCGCCATATCGATACCACGCTTAAGGTCCATCGGATTCATACCAGCCGCAACAGCCTTAATACCTTCTCGAACAATGGCTTGAGCTAAAACAGTTGCTGTTGTTGTTCCATCTCCCGCAATATCAGATGTCTTGGTTGCAACTTCACGAAGCATTTGAGCACCCATGTTCTCAAACTTATCTGAAAGCTCAATTTCTTTTGCAACAGAGACACCGTCTTTTGTAATGCGTGGAGCGCCATAGGACTTATCTAGAATAACATTGCGTCCCTTTGGTCCTAACGTTACCTTTACCGCATCAGCCAAAATATCCACGCCTCTTAACATTTTCTCGCGCGCTTCCGCACCAAATTTTACGCGTTTTGCAGCCATTTATTAATTCTCCTTTTAAATTAATACAATTTTAACACCTTAAAAAAACTTAGGCTGTTAAAATGCCCATAATGTCACTTTCTTTCATAATTAGATAATCTTCGCCATCAACCTTAATCTCAGTTCCGGACCATTTGCCAAAAACAACCCGATCCTTAACTTTAACGTCAAGCGCAATTAATTTTCCATCATCGCCTCTTCCACCAGGACCTACGGCAACAACTTCGCCTTCCATTGGCTTTTCTTTTGCAGTATCAGGGATAATAATCCCGCCTTTAGTTTTCTCTTCACTTTCTAAGCGACGGATCATAACACGATCATGAAGTGGTCTGAACTTCATTATGAAAATCCTTTCTGTTCTTGTTAAACTGTATAAATTAAGTGTAATATGAAATGTATTAGCACTTTGCTTGTATGAGTGCTAATATAAATCAGGTCTCTTTTTCCTGTCAATAACTATTTTTAATCAAGCATGTCATGATCTCTTTACCTTTAAGAATACTCGGAATTGAAACCAGTTGTGATGAAACATCTATTGCCATTGTTTCAGAGAATCGACAAATTTTAAGCAATCAAGTCTATACACAACGAAAAGATCACATGTCATTTGGAGGCGTTGTTCCGGAACTTGCCGCGAGAGCACACCTTGAAAGACTCCCTCTTTTGTTAAAAGAAGCTCTCCAAGAGGCAAATCTTTCACTTCAGGACATAAGCGCTATTGCTGTGACAGGGGGGCCTGGTCTTATGGGAGGCGTCCTGGTTGGCGTTCTTTATGCAAAAGCCCTTTCTGCTGCACTCAACAAGCCTTTCCTCGCCATTAATCACCTCGAGGCGCATGCTCTTACAATAAGAATGATCGAAGAAATTTCTTTTCCTTATCTTCTTCTCCTTATCTCGGGAGGTCATACCCAATTTCTTTGGACAGAAGGTGTTGGACGTTATAAGCTGCTAGGGACATCTCTTGATGATGCTGCGGGAGAAGCTTTTGATAAGATTGCAAAGCTTTTAGATCTTGGGTATCCTGGGGGACCAGCCCTTGAAAAAAGTGCAGAACTTGGAGATTCGAACCGTTTCGAGCTTCCCAAGCCTCTTTTACGAACATCTCACTGTAACTTCTCATTTTCAGGGCTTAAAACAGCCGTTCTCAAAAAAGTTGAAACACTTCCTCATCCTTTAACACTTCAAGATAAAAATGATATGGCCGCCTCTTTCCAAAAAGCTGTAGGAGAAGTTTTAATGGATCGATGCCAAAATGCTTTTAATCTTTGCAAAACATTTAAGCCTTCTTTTTCTTTTGTTGTCGCAGGAGGCGTTGCATCAAATCTCTATCTTAAAAAGAAACTTGAAACGCTTGCATATGAACATCATCTTCCTTTAAAAGTTCCTCCCCTTAAACTTTGCACGGATAATGGCGCAATGGTTGCTTGGGCTGGAATAGAAAGATTAAAACAAGGAAAACAAAATGCTTTAGATTTTTCTCCGCGTCCTCGTTGGCCTCTTGAAGATCTTCAATAATTCTTGAGCTTTAAGAAAAAACCAAGATTTGATTTTTCTTGATCTCTCAAAAAGGTTAAGAAATATTTTTGAACTTAAAAAATGATTCTTTATATGTAAAAAAGTCAGAAAATAAAGGGTGTGAAAAAATAGGAGATTTTAAAAACTATAATCTATTGTTAAATAGACTTTAATTTTATATATATTAAGTTAATTCATTCGTCTAAAAAGTCTTTCTAAAAAAATATGAAGACGCATTGTCGCTCAAGAAAGGTCGTTATCATAAAAATTAAAATACACACTAAAAAATAATCAAAGATGGGAAAAAATTCATGTAATCCAAAAAAATAGCTTACGCCTTCTTCTTATTTCCTCTTCCTTCTTTTTAGGGACAATCGGAATTCTAGAGCCTGCCCTTTCGCTGTCTATAGATTCTCCCATTCTAGAAAGCACCATTGCACCTTCAATTATTCGTTCCCCTCTTGTTTCAGTAGGAGGAGGGCTTATAAGCCATAATCAATTGAGTAATACCTTATCCCACAGCCAAACCCTTAATATATCTTCTATTACTACTTCAACCTCTAATCCTCCTATAAGCAATATTTCAAATAGTCCAACAGCTCCAACAGGTCCCACTGGAGAGTCAACCTCTTCACCAATTGATCCAGCAGAAATTATGAGAGATACCGTGTCTATTTCAAACATAGCACCCGACGTCGCTGTAGCTGTTGTTTCAAATACAGCCGTTCAAAGTGCCGTTCAAAGCACCGATCAAAGCCCCGTTCAAACCCCGATTCAAGCAACAACGCCTTCACAAAATTGTTATTCCAGTGGCTCTGATGTAATATGCAGTTAAATTTAAGTTTGTTTTAATCTCATAGGAAAATCATGAAAAAAAATCTTTTCCATTTCTTTTCTTTTTTAGGATTCTTGCTTGGAACCTCCCTTTTAAACGGGGACACTGCTTCAAGGTCTTTTCAAAACCATCTCGCTACTTATCTAGATTATAGATCAAATCTTAGAAATCATCTTCATAACGACATCACCAAAAGTGCCCCAACTCAAAAAAAAGAAGAACTTCCAACATCAAACATATGGTCTTCTTTTGGATATGGAAAAACAAAAGATACTTCTTCTGAAGGTTATGGATCAAGCCGCTCATATTCTCCAAGCATCGGAGTTGACACCCTTTATGGAGATTGGACAGTCGGTCTAACTTTTTCGGGCGCCCATTCAAATTCAAAATCTTTCTTAACCCCTCCAGGACAAACAGTGAGCAATTCTGCCGTCTTACAACCCTATGCTTCTTATAAACTCCAAGATTGGGTAAGTTTGTTTGGAGCCGCAGGTATAATATATACTGATGGTAAAACCATAAACCAATCAACGCCTTCCAATGGTCATCAATTAACTCGAAACTATGTTGCTACTTTTGGTTCCGTCTTTATTTTACCAATTATTAGATCTGCTGCGTAAGTCTTGAAAAGAGATAAGACATTGAATTTTTGGAGAAATTTGAGAAAAGGTAGGGAACACAAACCCAGCAAGGTAGGTTCCCATGTCCTTAAGATACGAGAAAGTAAAGAAAAGTCCAACAGTTTTTTTAAGATTGTTCGGAGTAACCCCTCATCAATTTGAAAAAATAATAAAAGAAGTGGCACCTTTATGGGATAGAGAGGTGTTGGGAGCCTATAAAAGACCAGGGCGAGATTTTAAGCTTTCTCTTGAAGATATGGTCCTCCTTCTTCTTGTGTATTATCGAAGCTATGTGAGCC
>JAFEBT010000005.1 GCA_018242545.1 Pseudomonadota bacterium | reverse complement strand
AAATCAATTCATTAGTATTCTTTTTTCCTTCTTGATGAAAAGTGGACACAACCTAATAATAAGAAAAAAATGGGGTTAATGCTTTTTATTTTTTCTTTTAAGATATATTTTAATTTTTATGAATCTAAGTAAATTTCCCGAGAAGAGGTTTTTTAAGTTTTTTTTCACAATATCTAGAAATAAATTCTAACATTATAAATTTTTTTAAGATTCATTTATGAAGGAAAAAACCATGACGCTTAGAAAGAAAAATATCCTTAATCTATATACATGCCAGGCTAGCGCCTCTTCAAAGGTTTCTATCTTAATTAAAAAGACACTTCAAAGAGCTTTTCAAAAAAATTCACGTAAAAAAATCAAAACTTTTAATAAATTTTTAAAAAAATATTTTTTTCTTAAAAAAAAGGTTCGTGAGTACTTATATAAAATTACGTCTTTTCTGAAAAAAATAAAAACTATTTAACTTAAATAATGAAATAAAGAAGTTATCATGAAGAAATTAACCCATAAAAAAGCCCTTATCACAGGTGGAAGCAGCGGCCTTGGTCAAGAAATTGCTATTGCTCTTGCAACGGAAGGAGCAAAAGTCGTTTTTGGATATTATCACAATGAAGAAGGAGCACAAAAAACACTTGAAGAGATTGAAAAAACGGGAGGTATAGGATTTTCCATTAAAGCAAATCTTGAAGACCCAACACAAAATTTGTTCTTAATTCAAGAAACATATAAAATCTTAAAAGGGATAGATATTCTCATCAATAATGCAGGCATAATAATTCCACATTTAAATTTTACGGACATTTCTTTAGAATCACTCCAAAAGACCCAATCCATTAATTTGATTTCACCTTTTATCTTAATTCAAGAAACCGCTAAAATTATGAAAAAGAAAAATAAAGGGGGAAGCATTATTAATATATCTTCAATGAGTACTCAATTCATAACGCCAGGATCAACACATTATGAATGCTCCAAGGCAGCGATTGATGCTCTTACGAAAGGTGCTGCATATGATCTAGCACCTTATGGAATTCGGGTAAATGGAATTGCTCCTGCTTCAATTGCAACTTCTATTAATGAAAGACAACGTTTAAAAGATCCAAAAGGTTGGATCAAAAGAAAAAATACTTTTCCTTTAAAAGAAGGATTTCCTGAGGACATTGCAAATGCTTGTATTTTTCTTTCATCTCAAGCATCGAAATGGATAACTGGCCTGACCCTTCCCATCGATGGAGGAGCAAGGCTCATAAACCCCTTTAATTTAATCTCTTCTCTTTAAATTTTTTAATTCTATACAAAATATAGGACGATACATATGAAAATATTAGTGGTCATAGGGCCTGCATTTGGCGTTATTAATCATACACTTGCTCTTTCAAACATTCTTCATACACAAGGGCACGAGGTTATCTGGCTTACAGGATATAAATCCCGTGATCATTTGGAAAAAATGGCCTCCCCCTACCTTACTTATTATTCTGATCTTCATGACTTAAATTTTAATGCGAATAACCCCGGAAAAACGCCTCATTTCATTTTTTCTTGTAACTACGACTATTTAAAAAAATCGATTGAATATGAGCTTGATTTAATCGCAAAAATAAAACCGGAGTTGATCATTACAAAACATCATTATTCTCCAACCATCTCAGCAAGAATCTCTAAATTACCTCATGCTTATTACTATACAGATGGCGGGGAGTATTTTTTTAAAGATCGAAACCCTCATAATCGTTGGCAAGATACAACACTTATACAAAGTTATCAAAGAGCAGCCTCACATTTTGGCCTTATTTGTGAAGAAAAAACAGCTATAACTGACTACCTTTTTTCTCCTTATCTCAATATTATTCGAGGCGTTCCTCTTTTATCTTCTTTAACAAAAAAAGAACAAAAAAGCTTAAACAGTTCCTGTGTATTTGGAGGAATTTTAACATATGATGGGCTAAATTCAGATTTCTCCCATATTTTAAGTCAAATTCCTTCAAAGTCTCCTTTAATTTATGTAACCTTTGGAACGCATTCTTATCAAAAGGAACGTATAAAGATAATCCTTGAAGGATTAAAGGATTTTGAAGGATCAGTTGTTATTTCCACAATGGATCTTAACCCTGAAGAATTTTACCCATCTCCACCAAATTTCTTTTTAACAAAATATATTCCCAACGATTTAATTATGGAAAAATCAGACTTAGTTATTCATCATGCTGGATATGGAACCACTCTTACTTCTTATTTAAAAGGGGTTCCTCAACTTGTTATTCCAAATAATCCCATTTATACCGCCCAACTTGCACATGCTAATGTTATAGAGGCTCATGAATGTGGAAAATACCTCTCTTATGAAAATTTGACCCCCAAAAAAATAAAAGAGTTAGCCAACGACCTTATCTTAAATAAAATTTACAAAAAAAATGCCTTAAAATTAAGCCAAGCCTCTCATAAACAAGATATCATTTGTAAAAAATTATTTTTAGACAAATTAGAAAATTTAAATTCTTTAATAAAAAATATAAATCTTTTTACCAAATAAGGAACTTTTTATGTGTGGCATCGCTGGTTTTTGGTATTTCTATAAAAAAACATCACATCCTGAAAAACTATTAAGAAAGATGGCAAAAAGTATAGATCATCGTGGACCTGACGGTGAAGGAATATGGTATGATCCTACTCTTTTTATTGGATTTGCACATCGACGTCTGAGCATTGTTGATTTATCTGAAACTGGACATCAACCTATGATTTCCAAAAATGGGCGATGGGTCCTTTGTTATAATGGCGAAATTTATAATACAGCTTTTCTACAAGTACTTTTAAAAACGAAAGGAGGAATTTTAAACGGACATTCAGACACTGAAATTATTCTCGAAAGTATTTCTCTTTTTGGGCTCGATTTTACCTTGCATCATCTTAATGGTATGTTCGCTTTTTCACTCTGGGATCGTCAGACAGAAACACTCTATTTAGGAAAAGACAGATTAGGAATTAAACCCCTCTATTGGACCCATCAAGAAGATGGTATTTGGTTTGCTTCTGAATTAAAAGCCTTGCTCCAAGATAATGCCGTTCGCAAAAAAACAAATCCGGAAGCAGTTGATAAGCTAATACGTTACGGCTATATCCCTGCTCCCCTCACCATTTATAAAAACATTTTTAAATTATTACCTGGATACATCCTTACGTTTAAAAAAAATAATCCTCCCGCTTTCCATCCCTATTGGACGCTTGAAGACACCATAAAAGAAAATGCTCATCACACATCTCTATCCTCTGAAGAAGATCTTCATGGTCTATTAAAAGAGGTTGTCAAAGACCATTTATCAGGAGATGTGGATATCGGCGCCTTTTTATCAGGAGGAATTGACTCAACACTTATTGTTGCTTTAATGAAAGAAGTAAGCTCAAATCCTATTAAAACCTTTTGCATCGGATTTAATGAAAATTTATATAATGAAGCTCCTTATGCAAAAACGATTTCTAACTTTCTTGGCACTGATCACACAGAACACTATATATCTTCAAGCCAAGTATTGGACGTTATCCCTAAATTATCAGACATTTATGATGAACCTTTAGGGGATTCCTCCCAAATTCCGACATATCTTGTCTCGTCCCTTTCCCGCCAGCAAGTAAAAGTTGTTCTTTCAGGAGATGGAGGAGATGAACTTTTTGGAGGTTACAAACGTTATTTACTAGGAAATAAGCTTTTTCGTTGGAAAAATTGTGTTCCTTGTCCTTCTTTTTTAATTAACTTTTTAAATAGGATGCCTAAAACAGTCAAAAGGATTTTTCATTCTCTCCTTCCCCCTATTTTAAAAAAATGGGGATATCCTGAATCTTTTTTTAAAGTACTTGAGCTTTTGCATTCTAAAAATTATTTAGAAATTTACGATATTTTAATCAATATTTGTCCTAAAAATATTTTAATAAATGAAAACCCTTCTCTCTGGGAAGCTCTTTCAAATAATCTTTCCTCACGAACAGCAATCGAACAGTTTCTCTATTTTGATGAAAAATTTTATCTTCCAGATGATATTCTTGCAAAAGTTGATCGTGCGAGCATGGCAGTTGGACTCGAAGTAAGAGTCCCTTTTTTAGATCCGCGCATCGTATCGCAAGCCTGGAGAATACCAATAACTGAAAAAATCCAAGGAAATTCCCGTAAAAAAATATTAAGATCGATTTTGTCAAAATATCTTCCTAAAAACCTTTATGAACGTCCTAAAATGGGATTTAGGGCACCCGTTGATCATTGGTTGCGAGGACCTTTAAAGGATTGGGCTCATACCCTTTTAGAACCAAAAAACCTAAGCCCTTATTTTAATCAAACACATGTTATGGAAGCCTGGATAAATCATCTAAACAAAAAAAAAGACAATGGAGATTTTTTATGGCCGATTCTTATGTATCAAGCATGGAAAGAAAAGTGGCCAACAGAACTTTAAGAACATAGTATGATTAAATCATATACCTTTATATACTTTAAATATCTTCTTTGAGAATTTCAAATCCTGCTATACTATAACAAAGGGTAACATGAAAAATAAAAAAACTCTCAAGTTAGATTTTGTCTTTAATGAGATATGATAAAAAACCCTTCCAGGAGGTAGTCAAGACGTGCCAAGCCTTTCCTTGTCCTATTCTAAAGATCAAACCTTTCTTATCCCAAAAGGAGAATGGTGTATCTGGGATCTTGGGAAGTCCTACCAAACCCTTCAAAACATTGATCTTAAAAATGGAAAAAGCCGGCACGTCATCATTGATCTTTCAGAAATCTTAAAAATTGATACAGGCGGCGCCACATTTCTCCTATTAATAAAAAAACGTTTAGAAGACCAAAAATTTTTTGTAACCTTTAAGAACGGTGCAAAAGAGATACTCCAAATTATAAATCTTGTTCATCACTATCCACTTACCTTAGACACCCCTAAGAAGCAGTCTTCATTCTTCTTTTTTATTTCAAAACTCGGAGAAGCAACCTTAAATCTTTATTCTTTAAGTCTTCAATTGATCTCTTTTTTTGGACAGGTTATCCTCACGCTCATTCAATCTTTAAAAACCCGTTCTTCCTTTCGACTCACATCATTTTGTTCGCATTTACAAGACGTGGGCGTGAATGCTCTCCCCATCATTGGCTTAATTTCTTTCTTAATTGGCGTTGTTCTTGCGTATCAGGGAATCACGCAGCTCAAACGCTTTGGAGCTGAGATTTTTACTGTCAATCTTTTGGCTTTAGGAATCCTAAGAGAAGTTGGAATTCTCATTACAGCGATCGTCGTTGCAGGAAGATCGGGAAGTGCTTTTACGGCTCAGATTGGCACCATGGTTTTGAATGAAGAAGTTGATGCCATGCAAACCATGGGACTCAATCCTGTCAATGTTCTCGTCATTCCTAGGATTATGGCTCTTATGATTGCACTTCCTCTTCTTACTTTTTTTTCTGATATTATTGGACTTTTGGGAGGCGCTTTTATGACCCATACATTGATGGATTTAAGTTATGTTCAATTCATTGAGCAACTCAAGCTTGCCATCGTCCCCAAAACATTTTGGGTCGGCATGATAAAATCTCCTTTTTTTGCTTTCCTCATTGGCCTTGTTGGATGCTTTGAAGGCCTTAAGGTTTCAGGAAGTGCAGAAAGTATTGGTCAACATACCACCAAGTCTGTGGTTGAAGCCATTTTCTTAGTCATTGTTGCAGATGCTGGGTTTTCAGTTCTATTTTCTTATTTAGGGATCTAAAGAATGTCAAAATCCTTTCCTTCTCTTCATTCCTCTTCTCCTGTTATTGAAATCAAAAACCTTGTGACAAATTTTGGATCAACCTTAATCCATGAAAATTTAAACTTAGAGGTCTTTAAAGGAGAAATCATTGGAATTGTTGGCGGATCTGGTTCTGGAAAGTCCGTCCTCTTACGAACAATTTTAGGCCTTAATCCCCCCCGTTCTGGATCAATTAAACTTCTTGGAAAAGAAATTTATAAATCCAATAAAGAGAAGCAAGAGCATGTTGATAAAGCCTGTGGTGTTTTATTTCAGAATGGAGCTCTTTATACGTCTTTAACCGTCCGTGAAAACATCCTTGCTCCTTTAAAAGAAGTTGCAAAAATATACCCTCCTTTTGCAGATTCCATTGTTGCTTTAAAACTTGGAATGGTCGGACTTCCTCTTGAAACCGCTTTGAAGTATCCTTCGGAGCTCTCAGGAGGCATGACAAAACGCGTTGGCCTTGCGCGTGCCCTTGCTCTTGACCCCAGCATTCTCTTTTTGGACGAGCCCACTTCTGGACTTGACCCTATTTCAGCTGAGGCTTTTGACACACTCCTTAAAAAATTACACACGCATTTAAAATTTACTGTCTTTATGATTACACATGATCTTGATACTCTAAAATCAGTTTGCACACGAATAGGGGTTCTTCTTCATAAAAAACTTTTCTGCGGAACATTTGAAGAGCTTAAAAAATTAGAAGATCCTTGGATTCATGACTATTTTCACGGATATCGAGCACGCAAAATCTTTGGAAAAGGGTCTTAAATGGAAACACAAGCACGCTATTTAACCGTTGGAAGTTTTGTTCTTATCCTCCTTCTTGGCGTTTTAGGATTTGTCCTTTGGATGGGTAAAAAAGAATTTAGTGGGACAGACAATCTTTATGATATATACTTCCAAGGGTCCGTAACAGGCTTAAAGGTTGGAGCTCAGGTTCTTTATCGCGGGGTTCCTGTTGGAAGTGTTCAATCCATTGCGATAGATCCTCATAATATTGAGCAAATACGCGTTCGCGTAAATTTGCTTCCCAGCACCCCCATTCGAGAAGATACGGTCGCTTCTCTTGAAATGCAAGGGATCACAGGAATTGCATTTGTGCAACTGACTGCGGGGTCTCCCAACAGTCCCCCACTTCTTTCCAAATCTAAAGAGGGATACCCCATTATTCATTCAAAACCTTCTAAAATTGAAGAAATTTTTGAAGCTGCTCCGAGACTTCTTAAAAATTTAAATAAGCTTGCACATGATTTAGATTTAATTTTGAATACAAATAACATTCAAAATTTTTCATCCATTTTAGAAAATCTTAAAACATTTACTCAAATTTTTGCAAATAAAGCCCAAACAATAGATCAATTTCTTGAGAACGCCGATACGGCCTTTAAGGAGATTTCAGAGACATCCAAATCTTTCCGTACACTCGCCCATACACTCCAAACCGAGCTTATCCCTCTTTCACAAAGTGCTCATAATTTCTTTCAAGAATCCACTGAATTTTTGGATGCCAATAAAATTCCTCTGCAAACATTCTTAACATCCGGACTTTATGAATTTTCAAATGTGATGTCTGAATTCCGTGTAACCTTAGAAAGTATTAACCGCCTCAGCACCAATCTCGAAAGGGATCCTTGGGCTTTTATATTTGGAACAGGAGATGATGGATATGTCCTTAATTAAAAAAAATGCTTTCTTTAAAATTTCAACTGTGTTGGGAGGGTGTTTTTCTCTTCTTCTTTTATCAGGATGCATAAACCTTCCTAAAAACTCTGAAAAATATAAACTCTTTTATCTTAAAACGCTTCCTTTTTCTCAAGAAGAACAAAAAGCTTTGCGTTTCGTTAAGTGGCAACTCATTATAGAGGACCCCTCTTGTGATAGCAGGCTCAATACAGATCGCATTATTGTTCAAGAATCATCTGCAGAAATCACCCATATCGCAGGAGCAAGATGGGTCGACCGTCTTCCCAACCTTATTAAACAATTACTTCTTAACCTGTTTGAAAACTCTGGAAAAATCAAAGGCGTTGGAACATCACTTGATGGGCTCGATGCCGATTACGTTCTTCTCATTGATATTCGAGATTTTGAATTGCTCGTTCAAGAAACCAAAAAGGTACGTATCCGTCTTTTTGCTAAAATTATGCGCCTTAAAGACCGTGAAATTCTTGGCGCCGAAACCTTTGAGGAAAGCATTCCTATTGTACAGAACTCTTATAAAGAAGTCATTGAAGCCTTTCTAACAGCCGCTAACAGCGTCGGGAAAAAGATTGTTATTTGGTCTCTGGAAGTTCCTGAGAATCTCTCTTTTCAGGAAACTGAAACAAACATACAATCCGATTAATCCTCTTTAAGGTTAAATTCATTATTTTTTTCCTGACAAAGAAAAAAGTGACCTCAATAGGTATCTTTTAGATCTTAAAAAAGGAGCAAAAAACAAATTTTTTCTCTGTCAGAGGCATTTTTTTAAAAATCCACCCTAAATTTTATGAAGTCTTGTTTAGCAAATTCATTGCGTAAAAGGTGTAAGATCGTTTGTACGAAACCATTCTGAAATGTATCTCTCTAGAGAAGAAAGTATTGTTTCATCAAGCCCTGCTAAAGGAAGCAATGGTAAAGAAAATTTTAAAACTCGATGATGTGGACCTTCTGCATGAAATTCGTATTTTATGATTTTCCTACCATTTCTTTCCATGTTTCTTAAATCCTGTGCATAAAAACTTCCTTCTACCGAAAAGATAAAAATTTCTTTATTTCTGACATCTGGAAAACACTCCTCAATTCTCTGGGCCACGAGAGAGGGGGAAGTCTGAATAATCATTTCTGATTCATAAATTTGATCTCCGTGAGCTAAAACAGCCCCCACATGATAAGGATATGGAAATCGTGTTAGCATCGTTGCAATAGACTTGGCTTGAAGCCCCGTTGCTCTCGGTTGCGCTAAAACAAGTGGTGAACCGTCACTTTCAAGAGTTACGGCTGCAGTACAGCTTGTTTCAAAGGGTTGTTCTTTAAAGTGCTTTTCCCAAGCAGACTCTATCGCTTCCCAAGAAAAAAAAGGATCTTGACCCGACACATTATAGGTTGGCATTAAATGAGCAGTAATATCTTCAAAAATAGTTTTAAGGCGTTCAACAGGAATTGAAGATCTTTCGCTTCTGAATAAGAAGCTTGATGGAATTTTTTGCCCTAAAGCAACAGCAAGACCTCCTCCTCCGTTACTTCCACTTATCACGTGAAAAAAATCTCCTAAACGTTTGCCCAATTTCGTTTCTAAATGTTCAAGCACACTTAAAAGAGCTCGCATCTGAAAGGGACCTACAATTCCATTAATATGAAGTCCGAAAAATTTCTGTGGAGAAGAAGGCACAGATGAAGGAGTTGCCGGAAGAACAGCAGTTGCAGCTGCGCCTATTGCTCCCTCTTCTGCGATTGATGCTTCTGCTTTGTCGTTTTCTGGATGTTCAGTATCCAATGCTTTTTCTCTTGTTTGTTCTTTTGGGCCAAGAGCAGCTGATGACAGATTCGCATCATTCCCTGGGGAATTTTCATCTATTCCTTGACTTCCTGGATTCACTCCGCTAGGTCTTTCTACCTCTTGTAACCCAGGAGCATTAGGCTGTGGAAAGATGTCAGGCGCTGTCAAATTTGCAATTTCCGAAAGAAGCGACCACCTTATATTATTTCCGCCAAGTTTTATTCTAAGATGTTTGTGTTCTCCATCGGCAAACATCCCTTTTAAAAACTCTCCTCCAATATTTTCAAGATCATTACCTTCAAGATCTATCTCCTCAAGATTATCCATCCCGCCATTCATGCAAAAACTGATAAGTCCCTCAAGACCAAGACCTACACCTTTGAAATTTACCGAAGTTTTACCTGTTTTCAGGACAGCACGGGCTAATGCCTTTCCAAGGAGCGCTTCAGAATTTCTTTTTTCTTCCTCTATTTCACGCCCAACACTTTTCACGCTTCCTCCCAACCACCAAGCAAAAGGTGTAACTGCAAATGCAATAGGATGGGCCGCAACAAAAGGTAGGTATCCCCAATAAGCTCCTGCAGCAGCTGTTGTTGCCGTTGGACTCGCAATAGGAGCTTTTAAGAGATCTTTCATATCAAGACTTTTTGACGTAATATTTCCAGGACTTTTAGATTTCCAACGATGCAGTGTTCGCTTCACCCAAAGCCCCATTGTTCTAATATCTCTTAAAGGACCTATTACGGTCTTTCCGACAACACGCCCTACCTGACTTAAAGTATCTTGAGTGCCACACAAAGTACCATGGCTCAATGCCCCTTTTCCTTCAAGAAAATCTCCTAAGTGCTCACTTGAAAGACGTTTCGTCAGAGCATTAAACATTTCTCGAGAAACACCTGGAATGACTTCTCTAAATTCTAAAAAGGAAACTTTTGTCCCTTCAAGGATAAGACTTTCAAGCTCACTTAACCCATTTATAATACGACTTAATCCTTTGTCCGAAAAGGCACTGGCTCCTTTTAAATTTAAATGCTTAAGATGAGGAGTGTCTAAGTTCAAGTCGCTCAAATAAATACACTCCTCCAAAGAAAGCACACATAAAAGAGGAGCTGTAATAGTAAGCTTTGAAAGACAGAGACGATTTAAAAGAAGTGTATGTAAATTTGAAAAGTTAAAATTTAGCGCACGTCCCATCAAATGAGAGTCCCCAAATCCTAAAAGATCAAGATAAAAAAGCCCGACAGCATTTGAGACAAAAGACACAAATGCATGTATGCTGGTCAAAATAGTGTTCGGATCCGAATTTTGCATACTAAATTTTTGGTTTCTCATGGTTAAAAAAGAAACTCCTCTAAACCAAAGGGCTTCCACATCTTTTTTTTGAAGAACTTCACTTTCTGGGATGCTCATAAAAATAGGAGAGACTCTTGAATTAGCCATTTGATGAAGAAAAGTTCCTTCTCCTGGCCGCGCTCTTTCTGGAAAACACGCAAACATATCTGCGAACCAGCATCTTATTTTATCATCTTCCATCCAAGCCTTAAAATTCTCAGACACAAGACGCAACTTTTCATTTTCCCCCAAACCAGAAAGAGAAGGGATGGTTAATTTTAGGGAAACATTTTCTAAATCATTTTCATGTCTTCCAGAATCTTCTGCTGTTGCCACACCTTTAGCACTCTCTCTTGTATTTTCTGTTGGATGAGAATGTTGTTCCCCCCCTTGTTCTACTAACGCACCTGCTTCCCCATCTTCTTCTAAGAGCGGCTCCCATTCTTGATGTTCAAAATCTTTTCCAGCACCTTGACCTTCTTCCCTTTCCTTTATTCTTTGTTCATCCTGATGCAGTAGAGATTTATCAACATTTGCGGATACTAAAGCTTGAGCCCATCTTAAAGACCGTGGGCCTGTTTTTTTTCTTTTCGGGGAATTATTTAGATTATAAGCTTTCCAAGGATTCATATACCGACACAAATCCCAATGTGTAAAGGGAGATGTTATATGGCTAAAGGCATATTGCAAACATTTTAGCCTAAGGTAAAAAGCACTTAACTCCTGATGAGATAAAGGCATCGTGTGCGTGCCTTCCCCTTCCATTTGAGATTGAATTCTTGTTAACTCTCGTATCCAATCAACCAGTATTTTATCAACATCAAGCTGCTTAAAAAAAGTAGATACTTCTTTATCAACAGCAATACTGCTAAATGCATGAGAGGTTAAAATTGCTCTATTTTTGCCTTTTACAGGAGGTAAAAAATTCGTACGGGAATCCAAAGGATTAACAGAGAAAAAGTCTTGTGATCTTCCTCCAAAAGAAAAATTGACTTCTCCATTTTTTAAGAAAACTAAAACATCTCCATCTCCATGAGAGTTGGGCATTAAAATCAATAAACTAATTAAATATTCCGATAAAGACCGACGAGAGACATGATAATCATGATTTCCGATGCGAGCCGTTAAAAGGCCGGAATACTCATCAAACTCTATAGCTGCCGTCTCTAAGGTCTCATGCCCATAAAAGAAAGAAAAGGCTTTAGATTGCCCATCCTCACCTTCTACCTTTACACACTCAAAAAAAGAACTTCTAAATAATTGATGAAGGAAAAGATGAGCTGCTTGATCTTTCGTCATTGTCTTTGTACAAGGATAAATTTTAATGGGCTCAGTATCTCTTGTTTTAAAGATATCTCCTTCTTTTGGAGAGGATTGTGGATCATTCAACCAGCCTAGGAAATAAGGTGGAAGGCTATAATGTCCAAAATATCCTGGAACAACCACAATTTTGTCAGGTTCAAATGTGCCCTTTAATAAGCTCAGAATGTAGGTAATTGCCAATTCTTTAAGCTCGTTATGCATTTGGGTGAGTGTTTTTCCATAAAAAAAAGGGATTGTACGCATCAAACTTTTTTCCAAAAAGCAGCGCATCATTTCGATTAAGTAAAATTCTTCCACACTTGCAAGACCAGGACAAATTTCCTGTAGCTGGCTAAGAGTTTCCATAGAACCTTTAGTTTTCTGAATTTCTTTATCGACACTTTCTTTTATTTTTACATCTGTCTTTAAACCAAAAAGCTCAACAAAATACTCAAAATTGAATCTTCGAAGAAAATCAGCATTGAGAGGCTCTTTTTCTAACCATCTCTGCCATCCTTCTATAGATGAAGAAAGCCGATTCCGAACGTCTCTTAATTTTTGTTCTTCGGCTGCTTTCCAAGCCTCATGGAAGTGATTTCGGATGAGAAATTGATCTAAAAGCCTCTCCCACCCAAAGGACGCATGTTGTTCTGATAGGGTGTTAAACGCAACTTCATAATCGACATCAAGCGCCCCTTGAAACTGTAAGTCATGGGACCATCTCAAGGCCTCTTGAGGATGACATAAATGAGTTGGACGCAAGGGACGTCCTATACTTTTTCTTAGCAACTCACAAAAAACAGCTTTAAATCTCCTACGTATGGCCTCATCCAAAGGAGATCTATTATCTTCCTCCAAGCAAAAAGCACCACTGTCAAGAAGAAGCTCCACAGCTTGAGCATTATCTCTTTGGGTATATTCCATTAAAAGGGAAGACGCTTGAGGAAAAGGTTTATAATTGACATCAAATCCAAAATAAATCGCCCAGTGAAGCGCATTTTTGAAGTTAATTTTAGGATTTTTTAAAAGATCATAAATCCATTTCTGCATCTTTGAATTAAGCCGCAATTCCTCAGGAGCTATTTTAGAATCTTTAGATTCAAAACGAAGGATTCCGTCATCAAGACGTTGCGCATAAATGTGAAAATGATCATTTAAAATATCTGCGTCTTGAAGACTCTCTGCATTCTCCACATCAAAAAAATCTTGCAACAAGTGTCCATAAACTTCAGAAGCAGATTCCCATTGAGAAGCTTTTATAGTGTTTGAATCCTTTGGTTTTACATAGTCTAGAAATTGTGCAATTGTGGTATAAGTTGAAACTGCTCTTGCGCGTGAAGAAGGCCTGCTTCTGGACGGAGAAAGAGATTCAGGGAATAATACTTTTAAGATGCCTTGAACTTGATACATTTTTTGAGCCATCCCTTTAAGAAGTGAAAACCGCATTCGAGCTTCAAAAGTTAAAGGAGAAGCAAAAAGGCACAAGAGAGGCTGTTTAGGATTTTTCTTAAGAAATTTCTTTACTGTACTTGCATCCATCTTAAAATTTAGATAGTCATATCCTGCTTGCTCTCCTGGTTGAAACGCTCTAGGAGAAAGAAAAAGATGCCAAATAGGATCGTCTGGATATGCTTCATGAAAAGCCTTGACTTGCTCTTGATCCAAAACAAAATTTAAATAAATATCTCTCAAATGGGAAAGTTGATTAAATATATTTGAATTTTCTCTTTCTTCCTCAACATCAGGATAAAGCGCTAAGTTTGGATTTAAAAGAGGCGTCATCAAAGCAAGAAGAGTTACATCTTTTGAATGAGGCGCCTCATTCTGGAGGTCTCGATCCCCTAAAAAAAGTCTTAACCAAGGAAAAGGATTTCCTCTTTTTCCTTGAGGTTGTCTTATTACATCATTTTCTTCATCCCCTGAAGGGCCCATTATAAAAGATTTTAAGCGCGGGCTTAAGCAACGAACGCGATATACTTGACCCGTTGTAAGATATCTTTGATTATCTTCAACCCATGATGATTTAAGAACATTTGCATCTAAAGATACACCTTTGATACTTTTTGAACAAAAAATGAGATCTGAAAAGTCGATAAAAAATATGTCAAAAGGAGGAGAAGCAAAACATCTTAAAAATTCCCTGACAACAGCTTGTTGAATCTCCTCTTGAGCCTCTAACTTTGATAAAAGTTTTGTCTCAAAAACTTTCTTAATTTTTATGTCTTCGGATTCTGAAGCACCAGAAGGTGATGGCTCAGAAGAAATAGGGGACTGTAAAGAAAGAGTTTCAATCTCCATCTTTTCAGGAGGAGAAAGAGGCTCTCCATGTTCATCAATACCTAAAAATCTACGGGCTCTTTGCTGGGAAATATAAATTATATCCTTTGGATATGAAGGCATTGAAACTCGAACCGGAGTTCCTTCATAAAGTTTGATATTTTGTATTCTATCTTCCTCAAAATGCCTTAACAAAGGATGGGCATTAAGCGAGCTGCTTACAAAAGAGACAATTAAAAAGACAACGCAAATTTTCTTAAGAAAAAGCATAATTTTGTTTATTCTCCTTTTGAGCTTTTTTTCCTTGAGTGCCAAGCCTCTCTCAGATGATGTATTACGCTTTAAAAGAAATAGAAAGATATAGGATGTCAAAGATGTGTTCGTAAATTATTTTCCAACAAGACCTGCAGTCTGTATGTGGAAATATCAAAGTGTTATTCTTCTTGACTTAATTCAATCTTAATTAATTTGTTTTACTTTCTACACTTTTAAAAAAATGTAACTCTTTTTTTTTCTTAGTTCAATACAAATCTTGGGTTAGATCAAATTAAAATCAACCCAACATTAAATTTCCCTAGATTGGGATGCTTTTCAAAACAAAACTTATGAAAGAAAAGGGAACATCACTCTATTCCTGTGATGTATGAACGATAAAATACTCTTTAGGATGTTCCTCAAACATTGCTCTCCCACCCTCTTATAATCACTTGAAATATGTCACACAAATCGCTTATCATAATGTTTAATATGAAAAAATCTTTCTTAACTCTTAAGAGAAGGTCCTTTTCTAAAATAATTTAAAAGCCTACTCATCCTTCTCTTCGTCATTTAAATAAATAAAATAAGAGACTCAAAGAATGAATCCATTTAGACGATTTCCTTTTCTTTTTCTCATAATAAGCTTATTTATGACATCTTTAAGTTTTTTTCCATGCAAGGCAATGGAAGAAGAAGTAGAGCCATCTTCTCACCCTTCAGCAGCAGCATCTTTTACCTTAAAAAGAAGCATAGAAAAGAAAGGAAATTTAGAAGACTTATTTCTTTTTCTTCAGACAAAAAGCCGTGAGACACACCATTTTGGAGAAATCTTTTATCTGGAATGCGCAGGAAGAACAACAGAAGAAGATTCTCAAGGACCTTTGTCGCAGTCCGCCAGCATCACGATTAAGCAAATCAGTTTCTTTGAAACCTCTCCTCAAGGGAAAAAAAGATTAGATTCAGAAAGTTCTACTTTAACACAAGAAGCGCAACAGAACGCACGCTTTTTAGAAACATTGAAAAGCGTTGTTGATCTTTCTTGTTTAAATTTTCCTGAAATCTCCCTTTCTCTCTCTCCTCAAAGAGAAAATCCATTGCATTCTTTTTCATTCAGTCAAATCAAAAGATATTTTGTAAGCAAAGAGAAGGAAAGAAAAGATATTTCTTTAAGGTCTTTTTTAGAAAAAGGGGTTTGCTTGACACAAAAACAAAACATTCTTCTCACAGAAAAGCTCGCCAATGGACATCAGATAGAGATTGATTTAGAAACTGAATTTCTAGCTCCTCTTAAAGGCCAGGTTATGGGCATCTCTTATATTGGAAATTGTCATAATGGAGATACTTATGTTTATGCCCATATCGGTTTTCCTTTTTCTCAAGATGTGCAATTTGTAGATATTTCTTCAGGATTTCTATTTCCTGAAGCCGATCCAAATCCTTTTTCAAAGTGGATCTTTTGGAAAAATGCTCAAATACATGGTGTTATTCCTAAAAAAGCTGTTTATACGCGTTTTTCTTATGAGAGAGCATGGTGGAAAAATTGGGCATCATATTCGGATATTCAAGAGCATAATTTAAAACTACAGACCGCATTAACTTTGTTCGCAGAAAAGTTTCACTCCGACAAAAAAGAAAATCCTGCTCACTCTCTTGGAGAAACACTTATCGATCTTCCCCAAGCCGGCTTTTATCAAATTTTAGATTCTCAATCCCTCGAAAGCAGCTCGTTTTCTTACCCTGGTCCTCAGTCAGGTAATGTAGTGCGATACGTTTCAACACAGCAACTCTGGGTGCGCAAAGAAAAAACATCAGAGGTTTTTTCTTTTGCAGCTTTAATGATGACGCCCTTAACGCTTCATTTCCTAAATTGTACGATTCCAGAAACAATACATGCTGGGATCTATAGCTGTGAAATTGAACGCAAAAGAGCTTCTCACGAAGAAGCAGCGGAAGCTCAAGCTTCTCCGAGAACCCTTTCTTTACGTTGGAGAGGAAAAGACGGTTCCATCTTTCCAATTGAAAAAAAGGATCCTCATAATCCTTATCGGTTTGAAGTTTTCCAAAAAGATAAATTAGTATCTACGCTTCCTTTTTTTAAAGCGTTGGAAGAAGAGGAGATACGATCTTACGTTCTTCAAAGGAAACAAGAACGTTCAATTTCTGAAGGCGCAGAAGAAGACCTTGTTCTATCAGTCAATGAAGGTACAGCTACAGAGGAAGAGAGAGAGCCCTCCCAAGACGAAAGAGAAAAAAGAAGATTTCTGAAGACATTAAATACTCAAAACAGAGGAAATGTCTTTCAAGAAAGCCACATTGCTTATCATAAGACATCGGGTTCATACGTCTCTAAAAGCCCCAACATGACCCCTGATTATAAGCTTCTTGAAATAACCCGATCAGAATGGAAATCACCTCCACAGGACGAGCAGAATGATGTCACTAAAAAAAATGAGAAGAAGATTAATTTATGGGAGCAGCACGCACTTGCTCAGATTAAAGAAAATCCTTGGTCAATAATTCAAAGTCTTATTACACACACGGGACATTATTTTTCAGAAAGAGAGCCTGCCGATGATTTTAAACTTTCCTTACTCGCCTCAGACACTCGATCTCCTTTAAAAGAAGTTTCAAATCTTAAAAGACATACGTGGGTTGAAAGCAGCTCGGTTTTGTCTCTTCAGGAATATCTAGAGCATGGATTTTGCGAAATTACGCGTTATGTCACACTATTTTCAGGGGTTTTAAGCGATGGGAGGCGCTTAAGCCTTACAATAGAAACAAGTCATCAAAGTCCGCTTATGGCTAAAATTATCGGCGTTTTTTATGCTTTAAATGCAACAACAAAAGAAACTTCCGTTTATTTTCATGCTCAAGCTCCCTTTTTAGGAGGCACTCATTTCGTTCTTGCTTCGAAAACTGTTCCTGAAGAGACCCCTAATCCCTCTCACATGCTTCCCGATTGGGTTTATTGGGAGAAAGATCATGTGTTTGGAGTTAGATATAGACATCCAATTTTCACATATGATCCAACTTGGCTTCAAAATTGGGTTCTAGAAGACAGCACTATAGAACACTTTTTTTGCCGCTTAGAAGATTCTTTTTTGAAAGAACGTAAAACAAAAGGCAAGCTCCTTGGAATTGTTCCGGTTGAGGACAGAAAGGATTCTCCTGCACTCTATAAAATCCTAAAAACAAAGCGTACACCGTCAAATATTTTTTACGTTGAAAGAGAAAGCCCTTGTTTAAAATCAACACAGATCTGTGGTCTTGTTCTAAGGGCACAACATTCTGCAGAAAAAATCCCTACCATGATATATAAAATAGGATCTTCAGAAATTACTCCTTTAAATTTTCAGATTCCAACCGATCTACCCTCTGGATTTTATGAAATCATAGAGACAGAAGAAGGTTCATCCATGACATGGAAATCTTTAGGAAGAGCTGATATTAAAAAGCCGAGTGCTGCTGCCGCATCTCAACCAGAAGCATCCGATACATCCCTTGAAAGTACCCCAAAGGAAGTTGCGAAAGTAGACAGAAATAAATCTTTTGGCTTTAGACTAAAGTATGAAGAAAAGCCAGACACTTCTCCTTCTCAACTTCCTGACATGATAGCAGATGCTCAAAATTCTCTCTTCTTAACATCTTTACATTTTATAGTATGTCCTACTGTTTTAAAGCATCTGGATGCACTTAAAAAATTATCTCATCCTCTTAATGATCTTTCATTTAATAACTGTGCTTTAACGAATGATTTGCCAGATGATTTTTTTGACTTTATGCAAACTCAGCAAAATTTAAAGCAGTTTGATTTTTCAGGAAATCCGATTTCTGAGGCTTCTTTTAACCATCTTATAGGCGTTCTTTCTTCTTTCCCTCTTCAAGAGCTTTCCATTGATGCACCACGGAAAAAGAGTTCACCTAAAAAAAGAGGAGCGGCAGGTGGTTTGACTGGTGCTGCCTCGGGTGCTGTAATAGGATTTTTCGTGGGAGGTCCTCCTGGTGCCCTTATAGGAGGAGTAGCAGGAGGATTAACAGGTGGCGCGTCAGCAGCAAAAGCGAGTGATGCACGTGCTTTTGCAAAAAGAAATAAAGCCAGTGATTTTACAGTAAAATCTTTTATAATACCTGTTCAAAAATGGCCTCATCTGCATAAGCTTTCTATTCATGGTGTTAAAAGAAGTGAAAAAGGATGCAATGCCACAAAAAATGCACTTGAAAAAATTAGAGGGGAAAAACTTCCCGCATCTGCATTGGAAATCGAAGTTTTCCCAAGATCTCTTGAGGAAGGAAAAGATCTTCCTTTAGATCTTCTTAGAAGAGAGGACAAAGAGGATGATCTTGAGGAGTGGCAAGCGGTTGATATCGAATCTTCCGATGAAGATGATTAGACGCTTGTGTAACCCTCATATGGCCATAAATGTTTTCGATGTTGTTATAAGATCCGAGAATTTAATCTTATTCTAAAAAGCTTTTTGGGAAGAAATTTCATGAAAAGAGACTATTATTTTAACCCAAATCTATCTTTCTTTTCTCTCTTTTTGTGGGTAGAATGTTGACTTCAATCGCTCTTCTAAAAATAAAAATATCATTGTAAAAATAAAAAAAATTAAGGGAATGTTCAAAGATGCATTTTAAAAAAGTTATTATTTTGAGCCTTTTTTACTTGGTTTGTCATCCCGTATTATCCATGATGCTTCCAGATGATGAAGATCAACGAAATCTTTCCCATGAAAAAACTTTACGCCAAGAGGTTAAAAACAAGCTTAATACCCAAACCGGTGAGAACCTTTATACTGATGATTATATATTTATTTCAGAACCTTTAAGCGGACCTCATAACCCCCCGCCCATTCCCAACAGCATTTTGTATTCTCTTGAGAGCATCCGGCAAAATGGTATTTCTTTTACACAAGAAACAGATAATGATGGAAATGTTTTGTGGAAGCATCCTGAAAGACCAACAGATTTAATCTTTGAGGATTCAATTTTAAGTAACTTTAGAGGTCTTGATTTTTTAAACTCTCGGACCCATAAGATCTCACGCGAACAATATGCCTCTCTTCAAAGAAATTCCGGATTTCATCTTGAAGAAAGAGAAAATTCTTTCTTCCGTCATGATCCATTTTTATTAAAGGTAAAATCAACCCTCACCCCTTGTGTCCAGACTGTTCACGCTCTTCAAAAAGGAGTTTTTTTAAGAGGTCACGCACCTTCCCTTAGCTCTTATGAAGATTTAGCACGCTTTTCTCAAAACAGATTCTCTTTCCGAACAATCCTTTCTATTCCAGGATCTCATGAACCTCTTGAAATTGACCTGGTCGGCAGAATAAATCCCCATGTTGGATATAACGTCTCTTTAAATATGCCTGAAGAAGAGGATGATGATTATGACCCAAATACACTCTATCTAAAACCTGAAAAAAACGCTCTCGTACTTACCTTTCAAGGCCCTGCAGGAACTCTCATAACCGAGAATATTCCTAAAGACAAACTTCCTTTTAATTTTAAAATTACATCACCCGAAAGTCACTTTAAAACATTCCTTCCTGAACTTCTTAAGATTACTTCAAGAAAAAGATCCACACATCACATGCTTTTCAATCCTTTAAGATATGTGTATGCTTTTAATTCTCATACTCAACAAATTGACGTCTTTGTTTTGACACTTCTTGCTCCTCCTTTTAAAGAACAGTTGGTCAAAATTGAAGCTTCTTCAACGCTTTCCTTTACCAAGGATGACCTTGCAGAAGAGGAAGAGGACTGGACACTCATTGACAATAAGACTGAAGAACCTCTTCTTGCTGAAGCAGCAGCGGCTGCTTCCGCGCATCCTCATCACCCTCTTCCAGATCATACTACTTTTCCAGCGCAGCCTCTTTTTTCTCATTCTTTTAATACCAGAAAGAATACATCCCCAGGTCTTCTTTATTTTTCTCATTCTATCCATCCCGAGGATGCCTCTTCTCATCAAAAGGAAGAAACTTTCCATCGAACAATAAGTTCTTTGAAGCAATCTGCCGCCCTTCTCGAAGAAGGCCCCCAGAAAAAAAAGCTTCTTGAACACGTGGAACAGCATGTTTCACGCTTTATTTTACAATCACACGCTTCTCAACGTTTATTTTCTCAATTTATGCCCGATAGCCCTGGGTCTCATGTTGAAGGAGAGGTTCAAAAAGCAGAACAGCGAGAATTTTCGATAAACGCTCAATGGAAAGAACAGTGGGGATTCCAAGAGAAAAATGCACAAAAGTATTTTGACGATTTTTTAAGATCCTGTCTTGAATTGTGCTCTCAAAAAACACTTCTGCATTCCCCTCTTACCTTCCCACAGCACCGTCCTCATTTTCAAGGTAGCATTCCTCCTCAAGGATATTATATTGAAAAAGAAGAAACAGAGGGAATATATACCTGGACACCTTTTATAACAGAAGCAAAAGCCGTTTCTCACAAAATTTTTCACGTTAGATATAATCATACTCTCTGTTTTGGAACATTTTCCTTAGAAAGCATCCCAGCATCAGATGTTTCATACCAGATAAGAGAAATGGAAAGGCTTGAGAATTTTAAAGAAGTACCCTTTCCTATTTCTTCCGTCATTCTGAATAATATGTCTCTCTCATCAAAAGCGGAAGATTCTTTATTGGTCCTTCTAAAATCTTCTGATTCCCTTTCCTCCCTATCGTTCATGGGATGCACCTTTAATGCTGGGTTTTTGCAAAGACTTCTTGAAGTGCTGGGCCAAAAAAATATGACCCATCTTGATTTAACGCAAAGCTTTTTTCCAGAAAGTATGATTGATCATCAAGACCCTTCTCTTCATTTTAATTCATTGTTAGAGGCCTTTATAGGAAAGCATCCCGCGCTTACGCATCTTACATATTCAGATATAATGGGCGTTTCTCTTCAAATTATAAAAAAAGGAAGGAATCTTTTTACAAGGTCTTTCTATGGCGAAGATTTCGAAGTTAATTGCAATAATCTTCCCTTTTTAAGAAGATTGATTGGTCATAAGAGTCTTTCTTCGATTAGAAAGTTCAAAGCTCAGAACATGCCTTTTAGAGAGGGAGTTGAGGCTTCTGAGTCTCCAATGGCTCCCCTTGAATTTATAGGGTTACTCGCAACTCTTACGCCAGAACTTGCTCATTTAGAAAGTTTGAGTGTTATAAATTGCTTTGAACAAGGCCTTCCCCCTGAATTTTTTGATTTTGTTCCCATGACTTCTCTTCAGGCTCTAGATCTTTCAGGCACTCCTCTTTTTCCAAAGGATGGAAATTTTTCCTATCTTAACTTGGGATCTAGCACCCCTCAGTTAAAGACCCTCGTTTTAAGAAAATGTTTTCAATCTTCCAATCCTTTAAATACGGCTCTTCTTTTTCCAGAATTCCGAAATCTACCTCTTACAAAATTAGACCTTTCTGCGAATGATTTTTATTCTGAAAGCAACGCTTCTTCTTTCCGTGCTCTGCCTTTTTCCCTTGAAGCTTTATATTTACCAGAATTTAGAACATTCCCCTATGACATTGCAGATGAAGTCTTAAGAGGCCGCTCAAATCTTCGGCATTTCTCTTTAAAGTTTCCATTTTCTTCAGAAGAATCCGTTAAGGCTCGTCCATCCTATAATGATTTTATAAAAAAAATGAAAGCTTTTGGACCTTCTGTCCTTTTTTTGGAAACAGAGATCTCTTCTCCTCTAAGATCTGTCTATGAACGCGTTTTTCTTGACCTTACAGGACTTGTGGATGAACATATCATTCTCAATCCTCTTAATCTTTCCTTGGCTCTTGATCCTCATGCTGTTAATCCAGAATATCAATTCAATTTTGTGCACGAAGACACAGATTTTGAAATTTTGGCTTTAAGCCCAAAAAATTTATATCTCAAAGCTTATAGAGGGATTATTCATTATGCTGTTTTAGGACCTGATGGTGAACGCAAAATAGGAAATATTCCTTTTGAGGTTGTGCGACGTAATTTCACAGGAGGGCTTATAGGAATGGCTGATGTCCAAGATTCACTTCATCATATTTTCCGTGTTCTTTACATAAACAATCATATTCCTTCTCCTCGTTCCGTTGAATTTCGAATGATTTCGGCAAGAGATATGGAAGGGGTCTGCCGGTCCTTACGCGATAAATTTAAGGGTGTCCAACATCTTGGTTTTACAACAAGATGCTTTCAAACACCTCAGTCCTTTGTTCATACGTGTCAAAGTTTGAGGGGGTCTTCTTTAGAGTATCTTGAGGATATTGACTTTTCTGATAACAATTTTGAAGTTCTTTTTAGTTCGCACGAGCATCCATATGAAAAATTTAAGGAAAGCTTATTGTCTCTTTTCCATACATTAAGCTCTCTCACAAAAATTAGTTTCACTGACAAAGATGGGAAACGGATTGAATGGGTTAAAATACAACGATCTAATGACACAGAGCCAATAATGCCTTCCCCCTTTGAATTCCCCACATCCCCCGCTGAACATCCCTATAGACTCTTCATCAACCCAGCTGCAGCCCCTGAAAACACAAAAATGTTTTCGAACGAAAATATTTTCTTTTTTCCATCCATTATTAACTACATGCACCTTCAACACATTATCTTTCAGGATGTCTTTATGAACGCACCCACAAGGTCTCTTATTTTAGGGGACCTTAAAAGTGCCCAGTTTAATAAATCTTTAACTTTCAGCAGATGCTTTACTGACGTAAGCTCAAAATTGCTTATCCCATTTTTCAAAGAACTTGCAACACTCCCTCTCCAAAGTTTGCACATTGAGGATGTTTTTGGTCAGAATACTTTTCATACATTAGCATCCATTCTTGCAACATCCTCCACTCTAAGGGAACTTTCCATCGATCTGCCTAATCGTAATAATCATAAACTTGTACGTTCTATCGTGGGGACAACTCTCGGAGCAGGTTTAGGAGCAGCTGCTGCAATTTATACGGGAGGGTTAGCCGTTATTCCTATTGTAATCGGAAGTACCGGTGGCGGCCTTGCAGGAGGAACCAGTGGAGGTGCAAGTGGGCCTGTTATTAATAAAATAAAAGCAAGCTGGGACATTCCAAGTCGTCAAGCCTATGAAGAGCTTGTTCCTTTTATGAAAAGCCCAAACCTTGTTCGTCTTAATGTCGGTAATTATACAAGAAGCGAAAAAAGCCATGCATCTATGCAAAAAATGCTTGAAAAAGAAACAGGGGGAAGAATTCAATTTAGATTCTTTGCCCCTCGTTAAATTTAAAAAAAGGAAGAGAAATTTCTCTTCCTAAATTTTGTTCAACTTAACATCCTTTCTCTTAAAAGAAGAAGATTCTTTCAAGAGCTTCAGCTCAAAGCCGATGAAAGATAGCTTCTGATCCCTCGAAGCTCCATTTTCTTTAAAATCGGCGCTCTCTTCACTTCTTTATACATAAGAATTTTCGAGCGCCTCACATTACCTTAAAATTTAAACACCTTCATCCACAACATCGCCTGCATCAAGAGAATATGTATTTGGAAGAGTTTCTCCAAAAGCGGTTTCATCTTCTTCATCATTTTCAAGATCAGCTTCAAGGTCTTTTAATTCTGTTTCAACGGCTTCAAGTTCTGAATGTATGGAATCAGTTTGGGCCCCAAAGACATTTCCACTACCTAAAGTTATAACAGAAAGTACCATTCCAAAAACAAAGACGTATGTTTTTATGTTTTGAATCATGCTCAAATCTCCTTTTTGTATTATTTTCCAATGATAGATGATGACTCAGAAACCTTAAAATAGTTCTTATTTTTTTTAAAGCTCTTTTATTTTTTTAGGGTACCATGCCTTTCTTTAAAAGGTCAATGCTCTCTCAGCATCCCTGACCAAATTCTTATGATCTTTTGAAATAAGAGTATGATCTCTTTTAAGAATGACAGAGATCTTTGCTTTTCCATAAGTGGGATTTTCGCGGCGTAATTTTAGAACAAGCTGCATTTCAGATTCACCCCATTGAGGCTTTCGAAGCATTTTAGGACGTTTTGATGGAGGAAGAACGCCTTTCATTAACTTTGAGAGAATTGCTTTATAACGAAAATAAGTTGCTCGAGAGATTCCGGAGAACTCAGATGCAATCTGATCATTGCATCCTTGTTTTTTAAGTTTTTCCCATTTCTTAACAGGCTCTTCATATTTTTTTCGATGAGCTTCGCATTTTTCCTGAGACAAAGCATAGTTAGATAATTTATAAACATTCTTGTGTAGATACTTAATTTGCATAAAAAGACCTCCTAGGATTGTTGTTGAACTAACATATCCTGAAGGTCTTTTTTCTTATCAGCAAGGGGGATTCGTTTGAGCTACACTTTGGCTCCACTCATCCCCCTTGCTATCTCATATGTGTTCGAACTTGTACATAATCTTAACACACTAAAACGTATGAAATTGTCCTATTTTTTTCTTAAGGGCGCATCTTCCTTTTATTAATTTACAAGACTTTCAACTTCTTTAAAAGTAAAGATTCTTTATGACCGTCCAAACAACCGTTCAACATCTTTAAGCTTCAATTCCACATAAGTTGGTCTTCCATGATTACATTGTCCAGAAAAGGGCGTTTTTTCCATATCTCGTAAAAGAGCATTCATTTCAAGCAAATTCATACGCTTCCCAGCCCGTACGCTTCCATGACATGCTATGGAAGAACAAACTTCATGTAATCTCTCTTTAAGTGTATGATGGCTCTCAAGATCTTTAAGTTCATCCACCAGATCCTTTACAAGACTCTTCAGATCAAAATCTCCTAAAAGCGCTGGAACTTCTCGAATAAGAACAGCATTTCCCCCAAAAGGCTCAAGAATAAGTCCAAATGCTTCAAGATCGCTTAGATGTTCCAAAAGACATGAAATTTCTTCAGATTGTAACTCAACCACTTCAGGAATCAAAAGACTTTGACGTTCTATTTTTTCTTCAGAAAAAAGCTTTTTTAATTTTTCATAAACAAGACGTTCATGTGCTGCATGTTGATCGACAAGAACGATCCCATCATTGGTTTGTGCCACGATATAAGTTTCATGAAATTGAGCAACAGCCATTCCTAAGGGATAAGTGAGAGCCGCTTGTTGCGCTTCAAAAGGCTCTTCTTCTTTCAAAAAAGACCGGCCCATAGGAACATCCATTCCAGCTAAAGAAGAAGGATAGGAGGCTGGGCTTGGTTCAAAAAGTTGCCGATCAAAGGCATTTTGAGAATAAGATGATTGTGAGAAAGGTTTTGAATAGAAGGTATCTCTTGAAAATCCCTCTCTTTGAAAAGAAGGTTTTTTAAAAGAGGCCAGCGTTTCTTGTGAAATGGTCGAGGATGTTTTATGATAGGCTCCTCCAAGCGTCGTCTTAAGCGCGCCTGTAAGTGTCCCACGCACCATTCCTCCTTCCCGAAAACGAACTTCTGTTTTTGAAGGATGGACGTTGACATCCACAAGATCATTTGGAACATCTAAAAAAAGCGCATACATGGGATAACGCCCATGGGGAATTAAATCTTGATAGGAATCACGAACGGCTGCTTGAATCATTCGATCTTTAACAGGTCTTTTATTGACAAATAAATATTGATGGCTCGCGCCTCCTCTATGAAGCGTTGGAAGACTGATTAAGCCAAAAATCCGCACTCCATTTCTTTCCATTGAAAGCGGCAACGCATTTTCAGAAAATTCCTTTCCCATAATGTCCCTAATTCTTTGAAAAAATTGATCTTCTTCCGCAAAAAGGGATTCAGAAACGCAAGACACCGATAAAAGATCCCGCTCATCTTCTTTCATGAAGAAAGAAACTTGAGGATGGGCCATGGCAATACGCGTTAAGATTTCAAGGGCATGACTCGTTTCTGTCGCATCTGCTTTTAAAAATTTTAAGCGTGCCGGCGTTGCGTAAAAAAGGTCTCGAACTTCAACACGTGTCCCCAGCGAATGGGACACAGGCTCCACACCAGATTTAAGCCCGCCTTCCACTTTCAGCTTCCATCCCATGTCTTGACTTGAAATACGCGATGAAATGAAAAGACGACTTATGGCCCCAATCGAAGGCAGCGCTTCCCCTCGAAACCCAAACGTTCGAATGTTCCAAAGATCTTCATCTGATAATTTTGAAGTTGTGTGGCGCTCGACAGCAAGCAGAAGTTCTTGAGCTGTCATGCCGCTTCCGTTGTCTTGAACGGAGAGAAGATTTTTCCCCCCTCCCCGAATATGAACATCAAGACGCGTAGCTCCTGCATCTAAAGAATTTTCGACGAGCTCTTTTAACGCAGAAGCGGGTCGTTCGACGACTTCACCAGCCGCAATTTGATTAATAAGATTCTCTGGTAATGCTCTTAATGCCATTAATAAAATCCCTTCCGATCATATAATTCTTTTTTTAAAACCTAATATGACCATCGCATATTCAACTTTTAAATTCAATGATGACATTTTTGATTTCACTAAATACCTTAATACTTTATTCGTCTTAGAAATTAAACAAAGATAAGACTGAAAATTGTACAAATAAAATGTGATCCACATAAATTAGACCACTTGAATGAAGTAACTTCAGAGGTTCACGAAGTAAACTATTTAAAATCAATAGAAATGTTATATTTCTCAAAAAGAATTTACGAAATTTATTTTCTGAAGTTGGTTTGAAACGACATCGAGAACTTTAGGAATTATTTAACCTTCTTGGCTTCTGTCAGATACACCTTTGTCAGCCTCTTTATTTCTTCAACTGCTGGCTGCGTTAAAGGATCTATTTTTAAGAGTATTCCCATTAAAAGCGTCTCAAGCATAAAATGCATAAAGAGCTCCCCTAAAACCTCTTCATCCAATCTGTTAAAAGAAATGCGCCGCACCGGGCATCCTTTCTGAAGAAGACTCTGAAAGGTTGCATGCTCTTCAGCTTTTAAAAGAGATCCTAAAGACATCCCATCTAAATAATCAAGCTCATGATCTTTTGAGCTTAAAAGTACTTTATCCTCAAAAGCTGTTTTTCCTTCAAGTCCAAGAAGCGTAAAGACCTTATCCTTGGGCCCATCTAAATAAAGCTGAAGTTGGGAATGTTGATCGACAGTTCCCATCGCGCGTATGGGGGTTTGTCCAATGCCATCTTTTCCAAGGCTTTCTGCCCAAAGTTGACGAAACCAAAGCCCAAAAGGCGCTAAACGGTCAACATAAGGCATTAAAACGGTTTGTGTGATGCCCCGCTCCATCATTAAAGCATAAAGTGCGGCTGCCCCTAATGCTGGCGTTGATTCAGTAACGCTCTTCGTTAAAAACTTTTCAAGAACTTGGTAACCACCGCGTCTTAATTTAAGAGGATCCAAATTTGCACAAATTAAAGGAATAAGTCCCACAAGAGAAAAAACTGAAAACCGTCCTCCAACTTTAGGATCATGATCCAAGCATAAAATTCCAAGATATTGTGCGAATCTTCTGAGCGGACTTGATTTAGGTTCAGTGACAACAAGTGTATTTTTAATAAAAAAAGGAGAAAGATTCTGTTGGGCCCAAAGTTTTTCACAGGTTAAAACTTGCGCAAGTGTTTCTGAGGTCGTTCCTGATTTTGAAATCACCAGAAGCCCTGTCTTTTCAAGATTCACATGATTGATCAAAAGATTTAATGTATAAGGATCAACATTTTCAAGAAAATAAAGCGAAGGATGCGCAAAATGAAAGCCCACTCCTCCATCGCGAAGCGCTGTAACTGTCTGTCCTCCGAGGGATGATCCTCCCGTTCCAAGAACAATAATCGTCTCAAGATTCTCAGAAAAGCGTTTAAGGATAGGAAGTAAACGCTTAACATCTTCCGTTTCTTGAACACTTGTGAGAAAAGGATAAACATTTTGGACAATGTTTTCGCGCAATTTTTCTGAAACACGAGAGACTTGAAGTATGGAACGTTCAAGATCAATTTTATGGAGCCCAACATGCTCTTTTCCAGTTTGAAATAAACCTGAAATATCTTGATTGATCATAAAACACAAGCCTTAACTAAAAATTTATTGCGTAACAGCATCTTCCCCTGGCAGAGTCCCATGAAGTTTCTGATATTCTTCAGAAGCATTTAAGGCTTCTTTTTTATGAGCCGCATCTTTTTGCCAGAATAAAAGCTCCTTAACCCAAGTCTTTTCATTATTCGTCTGAAAATGTGTTTCTTGATCAACGGCTGCACGAACATCTGGAATTGATTCCCGTGTAATACCTTGCGTTTTGAGGCTCTGATCAATATGTGCAATGAAAGCTTTCTCACCAGGTGTAAGTTTTCCTTTTTGAGAAAGAGCTTGAGAAGGAGAGTGACCTAGAATTGTTTTCTGAGCTTTGATTTGAGGGCTTTCTTCTTGCGGTCGTTTATCAGGGGCCCCGAGAACATAATTCTTTGTGTCATGACCATGCTTTGGCGTTTGAGGTGTCGGCAAGGAATTAAAGTCTGGAGGCAAAGAAATGGGGGCCCGGGACACGACAGAGAATTCATCAGGGGGATCTCTCTCAAGCCCTAATGTCTTTCGCACATCATCACATCCTGTTAATATAATGCTCGCAGCAGCAAGACTTAGGATTAACCATTGACGCATTTTTAATTCCTATCCATTTGTGGCATAAAAGGTCTTTACTCTTGTTTTGTTTTAATGAGGCTTTTAAGAAAAAGCAAGCCTACTCCTAAAACAATTGTGCTATCTGCCAAATTAAATGCTGGCCAATAATAGCGTGATATATGAAACTCTAAAAAATCAAAAACGGCCCCAATTGTCAATCGATCATATGCATTGCTCAAAGCTCCTCCTATAATAAGACCTAAGGAAACAGCCATAAGAGGCGTTTTTTCTTTTAAAAACCAAACAAAAAGAAAAAGACAAATTATTCCTGTTAAAAAAACAAACACATAAGGAGAAAGATTTTGCTCTCCCAACATTCCAAAGCTAATTCCCCTATTCCAACGTTCCACAATATTAAAAAAGGACGTTATAGGTTCTTTAAAAAAGCCTTTTTTTAACAACTCTAAAACTTTTATCTTCATGCATTGATCTAAAATAAGAATTGGTAAAAAGGACCCTAAAAAAAGGCTCCAAATAAGGGCTTCATTTGGGTATTTATGAGGAGGGTTTATCCCTGTTTTCTCTGTCATTTTATTGCTCTCTTTTCCTCTTTTTTAAGCATCTTCTTGTTTTAAATAAATTTCTACAGCTTCTGCACATCGTGTACAAATTTTTGGATGATTTTCGCTTGTCCCAACATCAGGAGACATTTTCCAACATCTTTCACATTTTTGATGATCACTTAAAAGAACGTGGACGCCAATTCCTGGAACATCTGGCAACGTAAAAGCATCTTCAGGAATTGCTCCTTCTACAAGAGAAGCCTCTGAAACAATAGCAAATTCGGCAAGGTCGATCTCTTTAAAAAGGGAAATTCTTTCATTTCCGATATAGATGATTAAATTTGCTTCTAAGCTTGATCCCAATGTTCCTTTTGAGCGTTCAAGCTCAAGAGCTCCTGTTAAAACCCGTCTTAAATTTCTAAGATCTTTCCAAGTTAGACCAAGGTTTTTATTTTTCCATTCTTTTGAGATTTTAGGCATTTCTTCTAAAAAGATGCTTTCTTCCGTCTCTTTTCGACTTTTAAAAGCTTCTTCTGCCGTAAAACTCAAGACAGGAGCAATCCAAAGTAAAAGCCTGTTAAAAAGAATATCCATCACGGTTCGAACAGAGCGCCGCTTTAAGGACATCCGTGAATCACAATAAAGAACATCTTTTCGGATATCAAAATAAAAGGCTGATAAATCAGAAGAAATAAAGGTATGGAGCTCTGTATAAAAACGATGAAAGTCAAAAGTTTCACGTGTTTTCTGTGCCAATTCCTCAAGCTCATAAAGTCGATGTAAGATATAACGTTCTAAAGGCCCCATATCTTCAAAGGTTACTTTCTCTTTATCTGAAAAGCCTTTGAGAGCTCCCAAAAGATAACGTAATGTATTTCGGAACCTTCGATAGATTTCTTGTTGATGCTTCAAAATGCCAACACCAACCCTCAGATCTTCACTATAATCGGAGTTCACAACCCATAGTCTTAAAATATCTGCTCCCATTTCATCAATAATTTTTTGAGGAAGAATTGTATTCCCCAAGGATTTCGACATCTTATATCCCTTTTCATCTAAAACAAATCCATGGGTTAAAACTGTCTTAAAAGGAGCATGGTTACGGGTGCCACAAGCTTCAAGGAGAGAGCTTTGAAACCATCCACGATGTTGGTCAGACCCTTCAACATAAAGATCTGCGGGGCTATACAATCCCTCGCGTTGTTCCAAGACATAAGAATGGGAAGATCCACTATCGAACCACACATCTACGCAGTCCATAACAGGCTCATAAAGATCCTTTTCATAAAGGCCCTCTAAAAAGCGCCGCGGATCTCCCTTATACCAAGCGTCTCCTCCTTCAGCTTCAATCGCTGACAAAATACGCTCATTGACTCGAGGATCATTTAAGGTTTCTCCTGTTTGAATATTTGTAAAAATGGCAATTGGCACACCCCAGGTACGTTGTCTCGACAAACACCAATCAGGCCTGTTTTCAACCATCGATCTTATTCTGTTTTTTCCAAGAGCAGGAATCCACCGAACGTCATGATCAATCAAATTGAGAGCACGCTGACGAAGTCCATCTTTATCTAGACTAATAAACCATTGAGGTGTTGTCCTAAAAATAAGAGGCGCTTTAGATCTCCAAGAATGGGGAAAACTATGTTTTAGGGTTTCTGCATAAAGAAGTGCTCGTTCTTTCTCAAGGGCTTCAATAACTTTTGGATTTACTTTAAAAACATGCTCTCCCTTAAAAAGAGGAACATGGGCATAAAAATATCCATCTCCCCCAACCGTTTCTGGAATCTCCAATCCAAATTTCTTGCCCACATTAAAATCTTCTTCTCCATGACCGGGTGCAATATGCACAAGTCCTGTTCCTTGAGCTGTTGTGACATGGTCACCTGGCAAGAGAGGGACCTCGAAAGGATAGCCAAGATTATAAAGGGGATGTTTTACAAAAACGTCTTTTAAATCATGTCCTTTAAATGTTTTGAGAACTTTTCCGTGCTTATTGGTTTTTTCCTGAAAATTTTGAAGAAGATCTTTTCCGATAATATAACGCTGCCCATTTTCTTCTTCAAAAAGCACATAGTCTATCTCTTCTCCATATGCAACGGCTCTATTTCCAGGCAATGTCCATGGCGTTGTAGTCCAAATAACAACAGAGGTGTTCTGATTAAAGAGATCATTTTTTGATTTTGAAACAGAAAACGCTACATAAATACTTGGCGAAACATGATCATGGTACTCTACCTCAGCCTCTGCTAAAGCCGTTTTTTCTACAACAGACCAAAAAACAGGTCGCACCCCCCTATAAAGTAAGCCCTTTTTCAAGAAGGTAAAGATTTCTTGAACCACCAAAGCTTCAGATTTAAAATCCATTGTAATATAAGGATGCTTCCAATCCCCTAAAACACCCAAGCGTTGAACTTCTTGAGATTGTATGTAAACCCATTTTTGAGCGTAGGCTCTGCATTCTGCTCGAAATTCCTCAACAGTAATATCTTCTTTTGAAAGACCCTTTTTACGATATTCTTCTTCAATTTTCCACTCAATAGGAAGACCATGGCAATCCCATCCTGGGATAAAAGGCACGCGATATCCATAAAGATGGTAAAATTTTAAAATAATATCTTTTAAGATCTTATTAAGAGCATGCCCCATATGAAGATGCCCATTCGCATAAGGAGGACCATCATGAAGAATGTAGGAAGGTTTTCCCGAAGACCTTTCCTGGATTTTTTCATAAAGATTTTCATTTTGCCATATTTCTAATATCTTAGGCTCAAGGAGAGGGAGATTTCCCTTCATGGGAAAAGAAGTCTGGGGCAAGAATACTGTCTCTTTATAATTTAACATCTTATAGATTTCCTTAAACCAATCATTCGAATACGTTCAATATGTTTCTAAACCGTCTCATTCATCAAATACATCTATTGACAAATTAAGACAAGAAAAAGCTGTTAAACACAATTTGTAACCTTTGTATACTTTGTATCATATTCCCATTCTAACCAATATGATCAAATCCTTCAGGTCGTTATCGAGCTTTATTTTACGTGAACTGGTACAATACTAAATTAAGTTCTTGACACGCTGAAAAGCGTCATAAATAATTATAAGAGGTAAGCACAAATTCTTTTCAAATATATCTCTTTAATACTCTTTTTTTTTCGTATAATAGATTCAAGGAGACTATATCATGAAGTTACTTCAACTTAAAAATCTCTCCCTGATCCTTGTGATATTAGGAAATACTTCTTACTCAGCTTTGGCAATAAACCCCTCGTACGATTGTTCAGAGACGTCCTTTGTGGTTGTTTCTCCTGTAGGTGGAAAATGTGCTGAAGGAGATATACTTCCTCCGTCTTGTGATCGCCCTACTGAAAAACCTTCACGTTGCTCCTGCTTGAGACGCCTTCCTAGCCCCACAACTTGCCTTCCTCTCCAAACAAAAACAACAACCTCTGCTGTCGTTGTTGTAAGACCACATCTTCCACTTTAATTAATATTAGAACTCAATCTATTTTTTTAGTGTCTATAAACTTCTTTTTTAATTTTTTAAACTTAACTTAAGGGAAAGAAATTATGCCGCATGACCCGATTCAAGAACAAAGACGCCTTAACATGGTTGCACGTCTCAAAAACCATGGCATTAAAAATCAACCTCTTCTAAAGGCGTTAACCCATATCCCACGCCACTTATTTGTTGCAAATTCTGAATCCCATCTTGCTTATGAAGATTCTCCTCTTCCCATTGAGTGTCATCAGACGATTTCACAGCCTTTTATTGTTGCTTACATGATCGAAAATGCAAATGTTCACAAGGAAGACACCGTCCTTGAAATTGGTACAGGCTCTGGATATAACGCCGCGGTTTTAAGTCTTCTGTGCCGAGAAGTTTATACGATAGAGATTCATCCTCTGCTTCAAAAGAAAGCACAAGCTCTTTTCAAAACACTTCATTATAGCAATATTCATTCAAAAATTGCAGACGGCGCTTTTGGATGGCCAGAAGCCGGTCTCTTTGATGTTATCATCGTAACAGCTGCCGCAGATTACATCCCTCAGCCGCTTCTTCAACAATTAAAACCCCAAGGGCGCCTTCTTATGCCTTTTGGATCCGCTTCTCAACAAACACTTATTAAAATCACGAGAACAGACCAAGGATTTGTAAAAGAATCTCTTTTGCCTGTCCAATTTGTTCCTTTAACACGTCTTCCTGAGAGAAATATTGCTTCTTAAATTTTTTATGGGCTCAATTTTCTTGCAATAATTAAGAAAAGTTCTTGTTAGAATTTTAGTGTTTTTAACAATATAAAAAGGGTCTTTGATATGAAGACTTATCTTTCAAAATTTATTTTTATTTTTTTCTGAAGTTTAATATGAAGCCTTATCTTTCAAAATTAGTAATTCTCTCCGTTTTTTCTACTGTTATGTTTGTTGGGGTAGCCTATGCCCTATAAATAATGAAGAAAATCCTACAATACACCATGCCGCCATCGCAGCTGGCATTATTCATCCTGACAATCCAGATGAAATGGAAGCTGCATATGCTCTTGTACAACATAATCCTCACGTTATTACAGCTGCCAATATCGCAATCTTTATCCATCACAAGCCAAATACCCAAGTACGGGATGCCCTTGTTTCTCTTTTGAGCTCAGGTACTACTGTAGAAAACATAGATGCCGCCATGGCTCTTCAAGTTGCAGGAATGCCTGTTACAGAAGAAAATGTCCAATACGTAATATCCCATCATGGGGAGCTTCCTCTCCTAAGCACAGCACATTTTCACTAGCACTCCATAGCAGATAGTTTTTTTATCAAAAAATCTCTTATGTCCTCGGAATGAATTTTCCGAGGATTTTTTATGCTAAAATTTAAATAATTTTCTTTGAAAAGAAATTTTCTTCTTGGATTTTTTTTTAAACTAGATTACGTTCTTGTTAAGAAGCGTTGATTTGATTGTTCAGATTGCGGACGCTATAAAAATGCGGCTAAAGAGAATGGCGACAAAAAGATCCTAAATCTATGTTAAATAATTTTAAGCTTTAGTCTTTTTGTTTTCTTCATCTTTATCTCATGAATCTTGATTATTTCTTTTTACTTTTTTAAAAGAAATAAAATTTTTTAACCTTTCAAAGGGGTGATTTTGTATGAGCAACACGGATTCATTTATTCCACAGACACAACCTTCTTTTTTTAAAACACTTTATTTTAAGGGCATTTTTTGGTTTATTTTAAGTCTTCTCATTAGCAATTCTAATGATCTCATTATGAAGTTTCTCGGACAAAATCTTCCCAGTGTAGAAATCACCTTCTGGAGATTCTTCTTTGGAACACTTTCCTTAATTCCCGTGATGCTCTATTTTGGAAAATCTTCCTGGAGAACTTCTCGACCCTTCGTTCATGTGATACGCGGAAGCCTTCTGTTTGTTGGAATTAGCTTTTGGTGCTATGGCCTTACAATTGTACCAATTGCGACCGTTACTGTTTTAAATTTTTCAATTCCCCTCTTTATCTTAGTTCTTGCCCGAATCTTCCTTAAGGAACAAATTGGTTGGCAACGGTGCGCTGCCACAATTGCAGGTTTTTTTGGAATTGTTGCTGTCTTAAATCCAACAGAAATAGGATTCCAACCGATTGCTCTTGTCCTTGTTGCCGCTTCTTTGATGTTCGCAACACTTGATATTATTAATAAAAAATTTATTATTCAAGAAAGCATGCTCAGCATGTTGTTTTATTCAGCTTTCGTTGCAACAATTCTTAGCGCTTTTCCCACATATTTTGTATGGACAACGCCGAGTTTTCAACAACTGGGTGTCCTTGCAATTTTAGGTGTTGGTGGAAATTTAATTCTCTTTTGTCTTTTAAAAGCCTTTGCTGCAATGGACGCTTCTGCTTTAGCCCCTTTTCGTTATTTTGAACTTGTTATTTCTATCCTCTTTGGATTTCTTTTTTTTCAAGAATTTCCAGGACTTTCTACGGTCATTGGCGCTGCAATTATTATTCCAAGCACACTTTTTGTTGCGCGTTATGAATTCTATCGTGAACGCTCTTCCCGTCTAAACCCAAACAAAGATGTTTTAGAATCGGAAAAATCCACCCTATAAAATAAAAAAGAGAAATAAAGAAACTTTTTCTTTATGCTTTGCGTTGAAGGTCTATTTTTAAAAGGCCTTCTTCCAGAGCTTTTTTTGTAATCTCAATACCTTGGGGTAAATTAATTTGAAATTCAAAAGGACAATTGGGTTTTAAAACGTCAAAAATCCCAAAATGAATAAGCTCATAGCCTTCATTTAAATTAAAATAATTTGAAGAAGGTGTCACAGAAATAATCATCTTATCTTTTTTTTGTTTACTTTGAATATTATCAAGTGACACACCTGGCATCAAAATCGTAAGCCGATATGCATGCTTTGAAATTTTTTCTATATTAAAAGGAGGAACATGATGAACACATAAATCAGACTGTTCTTCAAAAAAAAGAGTTTCATGAGAAACATCTTCATAAAAAACATCCTTCGAAGCCGTTTTAAAAAATTCATTTTGGCGTTCTTGACTCTCTAAAAAGGGAGAATCTATCAAATTATCTTCTAAAAAAGTGTTTTCTAAAATTCGAGAAGGAGACATCATCCTACGCATCCAAAAAGTTTGTGGCTGTTAAATTAAAAATTAAAATATTTACTCTAATAAAATTTAATGAAATTTTTTTATATTTTATTTATTTTTAATTTTTAAAAGTTTTACTTTTAAAAAAAATAAAAAAATAATATATATTTTAAAAATATTAAATTTAAAAGTTCTCCAGGTTTGATATGTATAAAACATTTCAGACCCGGAGAACAGCCTTTTAAATTATTCTCACATCAAAATATATTGATAAAAAGACATGTTATGATCCATGAATTTAAAATATTATTTAAAAAGTTAAAGTCAAATATTTTATCGTATGAAATTGAGATAAGTATTAATTTTTAGATTTCAAGGGTCCTTAGATATATTTTTCTCTTTATAATTTTTTTGAGAGTATAAAGCATATTCTTTTAAAAACATGCGTCTTTAAATTTCATGAAAAAAGATTGTTTAAGAATTCAAACTCGAAACAAAAATCTTTTTCTTTGAAAAATTTTTTCTTTTCATATACATTTCGATAAATTTGTCGAGTGTGTTATTTTTTTGTAAGAGCAAATACTTTCATCATTTGAGTAGATCTGTATGAAGAATTCTATCAAAACCCTTTTTTTTCTCTAAGCATTCTTGTTATTTTTTCGCCGGTCTCAGCTTATTTTCCCCTTATGTTTGTTGAGCATCATGAAGAGGAAGGCCCAACATGCTCTACTTATAAACAATATAATTTTATTAACAAAAACGGTCATATCATATCCCTTATCCGACTCTTAAAAGAGGAAGATCATGAAGCTCCCGAACTCCATCCCAACATGCCTCTTTCAGAGGAGCATTTTAAAGAGGGACGTGTATGGTTTGGCCTCAATCAATTTACACAACCCATGGAAATGGGATTTTTAAATTCTCTTGCTCAAAGTTGGGAAGATCAGATTCCCTATGATCTTCAAATTCAAAATCTAGAAAGACACCCTCTCTTATCCGCTGATACGATTCAATTTTGGCGCACGCATAAGGGAAATCTTTTGTTGGACAAAGCATCGTTAGAAATACGTAGTGTTGAAACAAATCAATGCATCGCCTATTTTTCATATCTCACAGCCCCTGTAAAATGGTTTTTTTCGGGTATAACACCACGCATCCTAATGACATCTCAAGAAGCTCCTCAAGACCAGAAACACAAATGGGAAACTCTTGCAAAACTTAATTATCGATGCACACGTAGCACAGGATATGGAATGCAGGAACAAAATTATGAAGAAGCTCTTGCTTCATTTGAAGGGACACCGTCTTTACCCAGCAAACTTTCTGATCTAAGCCCAGAGGAAAAGAGTCTCTGGCAAGCGTATTTTTCTCTCAAAACACAATTTCAGATACTAAAATTCTTGGCTATGCTCAAAAATAGGCCGGTCTCTTTGAAAAAGGATCTTCATGACCATTTTGACACAATGATTTCAACGTTAAAAGAAGCTAACGTTTTTGAAACGCAAGGACTTAGACGTGATCTTAACTTAAGTCTTACACCAAGGCTTCTTTTAGCTTTCCATATTTTAAAAATGTCAATCTCTGAAACAGATACTTTAAAAGCAACTCTTAAAGGAGAAATAGAGCTCATTTTTGCCTCTTTAAACCCATTGACTCAAGACTCCATCGTACACTTAGAAAGTCCAAATTTTCCTTTACGTACGGCCCGTATGGCAGGGCTTTTTGCAAATAGCCTTCCTGCGGAAATTTGTCATATGCATACTCTTTTTAAAGAGCTGCCTTTACCGGAAGGCGGTTCTCAAAGACTGTCATTCCTCTCTGGTCCGGACCAAATAAACTTAGGAACTTCTTTAAAAATTTCCACACTTTTAAGCGCTCATGCATCTCTTTTTTCAAATAAGGATTAAGGACTTACTCTTTAAAAAAACCTTTCTATTTTGACAAAATTAAAAAATTTCCTTTTAAAATAATTTTAAAATTTTTCTTAATTTTTAAAAATTTGTCATGTTATGAAGTTGAATTCTTATAAAAGAATGCTATGCTTCTTTATCTTAAATTTAAAAAATTAAGGGTGCTTCATGGACTCTCTCATCCTAAAAAACCAGATTACAATCTTTACAACCACCTATTGTCCTTATTGTACGTTTGCTAAAGATTTTTTAACGCGCAACGCTCTTCCCTTCGTTGAAATTGATGTCACAGGAAATACATCTTTTAGAGAAGACCTTGTTAAGAAAACAGGAGGGCGAACGACAGTTCCCCAAATTTTCATCGGAGAAACTTCCATTGGAGGATATGATGATCTTATGGCCCTTTCAAAAACGAATAATTTTGAGAAATTATTAAAAAATGCTGGGATTATGCTAAAAAATCCTTTAGACTAAACTGTTGTGTTATGATAACTTTAGGATAGGACATGATCGTCTATAAATTAAAATGTGACATTAACCATATTTTTGAATGCTGGTTTCGCAATAGTGAAGCCTTTGAGGATCAGCAAAGGCATAAGCTCCTTTCTTGTCCTTTTTGCACATCAACATCCATCACAAAAGCCCCCATGTCCCCGCGTCTTTCTTTCCAAAAAGAAACCACGTCGTCTGCCACGGAAGAATCGACTACCCTTCCTTTTGAAGGAGATATCCCTTCTTCGTTTTTACCTGAAGTCTATGCCTCAAAGAATGAAATTACAGATGCAATCCATCTGACTAATACCATTAAAAAATCGTCTCTCCTCCCTGATTCAGAGATTTCGATTCCTTCCAATGAAGAGATTCCCCATCCTTCAGCGCTTGTGAGAAAAGCTCTTCTTGATTTAAAAGACTTTGTTAAGAAAAACTGCGACGATGTTGGGAATCAATTTGCTGAAGAAGCACGCCGTATACACTATGGCGAAACTAAAAAACGGAATATTTACGGGCAAACGTCTCTTGATGAAATTATTGAACTTCATCAAGAAGGTGTCGAAGTGAGCGCGCTTCCACCTTTTCCGAGAGAAGATGCTTAATCTTTTCAAAAAAACAACATCCTCTTTTATTCCCTCTTCTCAACTTTGTTGGAAAATCTCACCTGGCCTTGTTCCTTATGAAGAGGCACTTTTCTTCATGGAAAAATATGTTGAGGACATCTATAAAAAGAAAAAACCTGGTTGTATTTGGCTCCTCGAACATCCTTCTCTTTATACTTATGGAACAAGCTCAAACTTTCAAGAAGATCTATGCTTGCTTCCAAATGACTTACCCTTTCCCCTATATGAAACAGGACGCGGCGGACGTATCACTTATCATGGGCCGGGACAACGCATTATCTATTGTATGATTGATTTAAAAACGCTCTCTCCCCTTCCCGATCTAAAAGCATTTGTAAATCTTCTTGAAACGTGGATTATCGACACGTTAAAAGAACTAAAAATTGAAGCTTTTCGTCAAGAAGGACTTATTGGTATTTGGGTAAAGGGACGGGATGAAAAAATTTTAAAAATCGCAGCTCTTGGCATTCGTGTTCGACATTGGATAAGCTTTCATGGAATTTCCTTAAATATAGATCCTGATTTATCTCACTATAACTCAATCGTTCCCTGTGGCATTCAAAATTTTGGCGTAACCTCTTTAAGAGAACTTGGTTATAAAGGAACCATAAAAGATATTGATTACATTCTTAAAAAAACGTGTCCTTTTAAAACATGAGAGCGACATCTGATTGAATTTTGATCATAGAATGATCAAAGTTCAATCATTAGGCGGCGAACGTATTAACAGTTTCTAACAAATAACTTTTTCGCCATCTATCGCTTTTTTAAAACTTCTTCCTAAATAAAACGCTGTTAGAAACCAAAGAAAAACTAAAGGACCAGCAATAATCCCCGTTAGAGTAAGATAAGAAGCTCTGCCTGCAAAATTTCCTAAAATGGCTTGTAAAGGGCTTAGCGTCATATTAAAGAGCGATCCAACTTCTTTGGAAGATCTTGAACCAAAAGTCTCAATCCAAGCCTGGGCTTTAAAACGAACGTCCGTCGTTGTTGGAATATAAAGCTGTTTTAAGGTCGGCCCATTTAAAGAATAATTAATTGCTTTTGAGGCAACCATTAAAACAAATAAGAAGGAAAGCGTATCAACTGTTAAAAAACCTATCAAAGCAACACCAATACTTAAAGGCATTACCAAAAGAGATTTTTCGACACCTAAAAATCGCGTAATATTGCTAATTCCAAAAATCAAACAAAATAAAGATACACTATTAACAATTGATCCATAGAAACTCAAATAATGGCTCAGAGCCACACCACTGTATGCTGTCGCAGCGGCCAATTTAAAATTAAAATCAATAATGGTCACAATAAACTCGTATGTAAAATTTACGGCAAAGATTCCAAGAAGGTATCGATGCTTCAAAATAAGCCTGAGTCCTTCTAAAAAACCGGAACTATGCTTAGGTCGACCCTTTTTATAATTCTTTTCATGAAAAGAAACCAGCAGCCGGGGGGGCGTTTTCTTTAAAAAAGAATGAATAAGCGGAATAATGAGAAGAGTTAAGAACCCTAAGAGGGTTATAGAAAGAGTATCCGTTTTAAAACCCAATCGATGAGGGAGTCCTCCAATTCCAAATGGAAAAACAATTCCTCCAATTTGTCCTAAAGCAACAATAAGGGGGAAGCCTTTTTTTGCTGAAAGAGGGTCCGTTGTATCCGTTGAGAAGGCCCAAAATAAAGACACAACAAGAGATCCAAAACTCTCAACAAACAAATACCAACTATAGCCTAAAATTTTTGTTGCGATAAAAGGGAGCGGTGAAAGCGTCTGCACCTCTTTTGAGGAAATTTGAGCAATAAACATGAGTGCCGCGAAACAAAAAATTCCTATCGCATAAAAAGTTACCAAAAGAATAAACATTTTCTCACGGGTTCGTTGCTCTAGGAATTTTGTATAAACCATAACGAGAGGAAGAAGAGCCATAATTGATAAGGTCTTGGCATAGGGAAGGTCCATCTTATCCACAAGTTGTATAAAGATAGAATCTTTCAAAGGACGCAGCGTCCAATAAACACCAATAATAACAAAAAATATCAACCCCATTCGTAAGAATTTCTTAAATTCTTCCGCTTCAAAGGTACCGAAATTAAAACGACATATCCAAATAGCAAAAGCAAAAATTCTTTTCCGAAAGGTCATAAATTTTCCTCTTCTTAGAACTTAGCTCCTTGCTTTAAATGTTTCTAAAGCAAGTCAAAAACATCTTATCCTATTTTTTAAAAAAAGGCTTTTTTTTAATTTTTGATAAATCAGCACCAAGAACAATATACATGGCGGGAACAATAAAAAGTGTAAAAAAAGTTCCAATTGAAATTCCAGAAGCAATCACGAGACCAATCTGAAACCGACTTTCTGCTCCTGCTCCATGCGCAAACAAAAGAGGAAAAACGCCAAGAACCATAGCAAAAGTTGTCATCAAAATAGGACGTAATCTTATCTCAGACGCAGAAAGAATTGATTCTTTTTTTGAAAACCCTTCTCTTTGCAGATCATTTGCAAATTGAACAATCAGAATCCCATGTTTGCTAATAAGGCCTATGAGCGTTACAAGACCCACTTCTGTATAAATATTAAGACTTGCCCCCCCAACACCAAGATTAATAAAAATCATAGCACCACAAACTGAAAGAGGAACACTTATTAAGACCACTAAAGGATCTCGAAAACTTTCAAATAAAAAGGCCAGTGATAAATAAATAATAATAAGAGCAAAGAAAAAAGTAATAACCAGAGAAGAACTTTCTTGGATATATTGACGAGAAGGACCTGCATAATCAATCTCAAATCCCGAGGGAAGCATCTCTTCAGAAATCTCTTTTAAAGTTTCAAGCGCTTCTCCAATGGTCACACCTGGCATAGGAGCGCCCGTGAACGATGCAGCATTGAGTTGTTGAAAATGATTCAAACATTGAGGAACCACATAAGATTCTAAGGACACAACTGTTGAAAGCGGAATAAGACTTTGTGTTGGTGTCTTAAGATAAATCATCTCCAGATCTTTTGGATTAAGACGATTTTCTCTTGAAAGCTGAGGAATAACTTGATAAGAGCGGTCCATAAATGCAAAATAATTGATATAACTATTGCTCAAAGCAGGCGCTAAAATATTCCCAATATCCTTCATTGCCAGACCCAAAACAGCTGCCTTGTCCCGATCAATTTTAAGAAAAACTTTCTCGGTATCAATCTTTAAATCAGTCTGCAAAAAAGCAAATTTTCCTGTTTCTTTTGCTTTTTCTAGAAATTTTTCGCTTACTTCATTAAGCTTTTCAAAAGAATCGGTTGTTTTAATAATAAACTGAAGAGGATACCCTCCAAATCCGGGAAGAGAGGGAGGTTGGTAAACAGATACCTCTCCACCAGCAATTTTAGACAATGATTTTTGGAGGGTGTTTTGAATATCCGTTGCCGTACGTTTTCTTTCTTTCCAATTAATAAAACCGACAGACCAATAAGTTGTATTTAAACCATCAATACCGCTTATTTGAAAAGAACAATCCTTTTCCGGAATGGTTGACAAAATATCATAAACCTTTTTAGCATAAAGTTTTGTCTGCATTAAATTAGCATTTGGAGCCGTTCTTAAAAAAACTTTAAGATATCCTTGATCTTCTTGAGGAGCTAATTCTTTTTTAGAGGTGATATAAAGATTAAAATTACTGGCAACAATAATCCCACAAAAAATAAGTGTAACAGGCAAATATTGCAGGGCATTTTTTAAAAGATGTGCATATTTTTGCTGCATCTGATTAAACTGACGATCTATAAAAGAGGATAAAACTGATTTTTGATGGCGCTTTAAAAGCTGAGAACACATTAAAGGAGATAATGTTAGAGCGATCACCGCAGACACAAAGACAGCCGCAACAAGGGTAAAAGCGAATTCCATAAATAATGCCCCCGTGAGACCTTCTAAAAAAGCAATCGGAACATAAACAGCAATCAAAACAACTGTGATGGCTATAATGGGATGTGCAAGCTCTTGTGCTCCCAACAAAGAAGCCTCAACAATGGACATCCCCTTTTCCATATGACGATGAACATTTTCAACAACGATGATGGCATCATCAACCACAAGCCCAATAGCTAAGACTAAGGCTAAAAGCGTTAAAAGATTTATTGTAAACCCTAAGAGAAGCATAATAAAAAATGTTCCTATGAGTGAAAGAGGAATTGCTAAAAGAGGAATCATGACGGAGCGGAAAGTTCCTAAAAATAAAAAAATAACACCAATAACAATAATCATGGCTTCTGCTAAAGCGCGCTCAACTTCTGAAATAGAGCTTTTAATAAATTCTGTTTTATCATACATAATATCCCCTTTTAAGCCTTCAGGCAGCTCTTTAAAAATCTGGGGTAATTTTTCTTTAACGTCATTAATAACGGTTAAAACATTGGCACTTGGAGCAACTTTAACCCCAATAAAAACAGCTTTCTTTCCATTAAAAGAAACTTCGGTGTCATAATCTTCAGCTCCTAAAACAACATTCGCCACGTCTTTAAGCCGGATAACCACATTATCTTTAGATTTTAAAACAAGATCTTGAAATCCTTCAACTGAAGTAAGGCCCGTATTTGCGCCAAGCCCAACGGTTATCATATTTCCATCTGTTCGACCGACAGCTGAAATAAAGTCATTTTGCGCAAGAGCCATTGAAACATCTTCTGGCGTTATCCCAAAACTGACCATCTTCTGAGGATCTAACCAAACCCTTAAGGCGAGTTCTTTGCTTCCTATAATTTCTGCGACTTGAACATTGATTACAGATTGCAATTTTGGAACAACTACGCGGCTTAAATAATCTGTAATTTGATTGTTTTTGAGAAGATCACTAGAAAAGCTTAAATAGAGAGAATCTAAATTATCTCCTATCGAAATAGAAAGAGTCGGAGCCTGAGCATCTTGGGGTAAAAGATTTAAAACGCTATTTACTTTTGTTATAATCTCAGTCAATGCGCGGCTTGGATCATAATTTAAACGTAAAGCCGCTTTTATAAGGCTTTGTCCTTGGGTACTTGTTGATGTCATATAATCAATACCATTTGCTTGAGCAATGGCTTTTTCTAGAATTGTTGTAATAAACCCTGCAACGATTTCAGGTTCAGCCCCTGCATAACTGGTCGTAATCGTAATAACAGCATTTTCCGTAAAAGGATATTGCCGAACAGGTAAGTAATCGAGCGCTTTCAACCCTAAAATAAAGATTAAAAGACTTAAAACAATTGCATAAGTCGGTTTTTGAATAAAGATATCTGTAAAATATCCTTTTACCAGTGGTGTTTTCGACGTTTTTTGGGAGTTTTGACCCATTATAATTTATTACCCTGTTTTTGTTTTTATAAAGAGCAATTTTTCTTAAATCATACAAATAATCACAAAAAGAAGAAAGTACCTTTCATGTTTTTTCTTCTCAAAAAAAATAAGATGCCTGATATGCAACACTTTAAAGAAATATACGTCTTCTCTTTAAAGAACTCTCGAACCTCTCAGAATATCTTAATAAAAATGAGAAAAGTAAGATATATTTCTTTCAACATTCAATTAAATTAAAAAAGAGCTAAAATCGAAAAAATCTTTTTCTTTATGTACTTTTTTCACAAATGATAAATTATTTATATTTTTTAAGAGAAAGACTAGACGGAACTTTTTCCTCGTCTTATAAAAAGAATAAGACTAGCTTCGACACATCCAAAGGATCATTTATGAAAAAGGTAATATTAACAGGAGATCGGCCCACTGGAAAACTCCATTTAGGTCACTATGTTGGCTCTCTTCTCAATCGGCTTCTTCTTCAAGACACGTATACTCAATTTGTTATGATTGCCGATGTCCAAGCTCTTACAGACAATTTTGAACATCCACAAAAAATTATTGAACATGTGTATGAAGTTGCCAGGGATTATCTCTCCATCGGACTTGACCCTCAAAAAACAACCTTTTTTATTCAATCCCAGATCCCAGAAATTACAGAACTTACACTTTACTATTTAAACCTTGTAACGCTGGGTAGGCTTGAACGCAATCCAACCGTCAAATCTGAAATTCAACAAAAAAAATATGAAGATTCAATTCCTGCGGGATTTTTTTGTTATCCTGTTAATCAAGCTGCGGATATCACCATTTTTAAAGCTGACCTCGTTCCTGTTGGACAAGACCAAGTTCCCATGGTTGAACAAACCAATGAAATTGTTCGAAAATTCAATCGTATTTACAAGACCACTTGTTTAAAAGAAGCAAAGGTTCTTTTAAGTCAAACTTCAAGACTGGTTGGAATTGATGGAAAATCTAAAGCCAGTAAATCTTTGGGCAATACCATTTTTTTGTCAGATACACCCGAGGCAATTAAACAAAAAGTCTTTGCCATGTATACAGATCCAATGCATCTTCGACTCAGTGATCCCGGCCAAGTAGAAGGAAATGTCGTTTTTACCTATCTTGATGCCTTTTATAAAGATAAAGAAGAACTTGAAGCACTTAAAGCACATTACCAACGGGGAGGGCTTGGGGATACAACCCTTAAAAACCTTTTAAATGACACACTTCAAAATCTTCTCACACCTTTTCGTGAAAAAAGAGAATCTTTTAAAACAAAAGATCTTCAAGAAATCTTATTTTCTGGAACGAAGAAGGCACGCGCGGTGGCTCAAGCGACCATGCGTGAGGTAAGAGAAGCCATCGGACTTAATTATTTTTAATATTGATTCTTCATTTTTGAAGCTCTTTAAACAAGATTCTATAAATAATTTTTAATTATTTAATGCTTTTTGTTTTTGTGTCAGAAGACTTCAGAAACCTCATGTAAAAGACAAAACTTCTTTCCAGAAAACGCAAGACCAATTTTTAAAAGACGCGTAAGTCCCCGTTGTTTAATTTCTTTATAATAATCTTTTTGCGTTATTTGGGTAAGCGCTTCTTCCGCTGTTTGTTTAAGAAGATCTTCGAGCTTTGAATCCGAAAGCGTTTTTCCTGCTTCTTTAATCTGCTTAAACTCCATAAGAATGCTCAGCGTTTGAGGTTCTCTTGCTATAATTGCATAATCATAACGGCCTTTTCCACTTTCGCGGTTGGAACGGATTTCATAAAGGGAAGAGCCATGAAGACTTGCCGTGAGACCAATCATAAGACCATGATAAAAAGCTTCAGGACTTCTTCCTGTATCATGGACACTCACCGTATGGTCAATAAGTTCCTTTAATTCAAGAGAGAACTTCTCCATCTCTCCTTGCAAAAGAGAATTTAAGAACTGCTCATACCACTTAAGGCCATAATCTTGGACAAACCACCCTTCAATAATTCGTTGTAGTAAAAAGCTGATTTCCTTATTTGGGATAGAAAGCTTACACTGTGACCCACGGGGTGTATGCTCATGCTTCCATGCAGTTAAATATCCCGTCATTAAAAACAAACTTCAAATCGTGCTTGGATCATTTCTTTTTAAATCAGAAAACACCACATTCTCATCAATAAATTCTTCTATACTTTTTCCTTGAAGAAGGGCTTCAAAATCATCTTTAAAGGAAAAACTTGCACCTGTCAGGAGAGATTTAATCAGCTCATTATCCGAAGTATTCACCCAATAAGGTTGAAGAACCCCGTCTTCTTGAATAAAGTTAATAATTGACCAAGGATTGTAAACGGTAACATCAGCCATGTGATATCCGTTATACCAATCCTTAACGCCGCTTACTTTTTCTTCCATGTGCGCTTGCTTGAGAAGATCCTCAACTTCACCTTCTGTAAACCCAAAATAAGGGCTGTATTTGCAGCTCAAAACAGAATAAACTTTGAGATGGTTAAGACCTGAGAACAAACTCTCCCTCGAAACGCGCAAAATTCCGGTGAGAACAGCTTTATAAAGACACGGATTGTCTTTAAGGCCTGCGCTTAGAAAATTCCGAAAGAAAGAGAAAATTTTGTCATAAAACCCGTTAAGGTATCCAGCATGGATGGGTGTGTCATATTCATCAATGAGGACAATAGGGGATGTTTTATGATGCGCAAAAAGGTATTCTGTCAGTTCTTTAAGAGACCTTGAAAGATCCGTCTCGTCTGCTTCCCCTGTTAAGATCCGGCGATAAAAAGCTTTTTGACTTTCTAAAAGAAAATTGCTCGTCTGAAGATAATAAAATTTCTCGTATAAATTGACAACGAGCGAGTAGATCTCCTTATAAGCTCTTTCAAAACTATCTACTTTCACATCCTTAAAAGAAAGTGAAATCACAGGCACTTGGCCTTGATAGTCTCCATAGACAGCTTCTTGAGAGATCTTGAGTCCTTCAAAAAGTCCTTTTGTGGAAATACCCCTCACCTCTGAAGCAAAAAAATACTGAAGCATCGAGAGGTTAAGGGTCTTTCCAAATCGACATGGACGCGTGATTAGAATAACTTTAGCAGCTTCTTCAATAACCTCTTTAATGAAAAGCGTTTTATCAACAAAGTTATACTTTCCAGTAATGATTGTTCTAAAGTCACTTTCTCCAATCGGAAGTTTCATCAACTCTTTGTCCTTTTTAACCATATATAAAGATACTTTAAGCATCTTCCTCGTTTAGCATATCTTAAAACAATCTCAAATGGAATCTTCAGAAAAATTTTCTCAAAAGCATCCCGGAAAAAGAAGCTCATCCACAAGAAATTTCAAGGCAAGACTCTCAAAATTGAAGCTAAATTCAGGAAATATTTTTCACAAATTACTTTTATGAAAAATTAGTTTTTCCAACGACTTTAGAGAACTTTCACTGGAAATCATAACCTTAAATATACATGTGGATTTTCACCATTTCTTAGCCAAGCACTTTCTTTGGATAAAAATTATCTTTGAAAGAGGAGATGAGACAACTCCTTAAATATTTTCATTCAGACAAAGATTAAGTTTTAAATTTTTTATCATTTCAAAAATTTTTTCTTAAAACAAGGGCTTTGACCCTCAAGTCTTTGCCCCCCATTTTTTTCGAATAATAAGAAAGCCGCTCTCCTATTTTTTTAAAACCTTGTTTTTCATAAAAAGTCCGGGCTTTTTCATTATCTTCTGCAACTTCTAAAAAAAGAGAAAAAATCTTTTTATTTTTTAAAAAATCAATTAGATTTTTTAAAAGGAGTTCCCCGATGCCTTGTCTTTGATATGCTTTATTTATAACAAGCGCATAAAGCTCTGCATCTCCTTCTAAGGAAGCCATTAAAAACCCAACATTCTTTTGGGACGCTTCAGGATAATGCGCACAAACAGCAATCACTGTATAAACGCCTTCCTTCTTAAAAGAAGTTTCTATCATTTCTTTTGTCCAAAAAGCTTGGAGTTTATCTTTCCATAAGAGAGCAATATCAGGAATATCTTTTTTTTGAGCTTTCTTAATTTGAATCATAGGAAGAATGGTCATTGTGGAATTTTGACATAAGCTGGTTTTACATAAAGAGGGGTCATTGGCGGGTAAATATTTTGATCCATAAGGGTTATTGCTGCTTTCCCGACCCATTCAGCTAAAATGATGTCTTGGTCTAAAATACAGTTATATTTTAAAGGTATTCCTTTTATTTCTTCTTGGGTAAAAAAGGCATCTCCTGCAATGATATAAGGCGTTTTATCCTTTTTTATAAGATTGAGAAAACTTTCTTTTTCAAGACATTGTGGTTTTTCAAAAAGTCCTGGCACAGGCAATAAATTTACATCTAAAGACGCAACACACAATTCATCATGTCCACTTTTTAAGAGAATTAAACAAGGACGATGTTGAACTCCATCCTTTTCAAAAAGATATTTTGCATACATCTGAAATGTATTAATCCCCAAAAGTGGAATTTCTTTAAAAGCTGAAAATCCAAGTGCAGCCGCGCAACCGATCCGTGCTCCTGTAAAGGATCCAGGTCCTGAGCAAACAGCAATAGCTCCTATATCTTCAAATGTTAGATTTTCTTTCCTTAAAAAGTCTTGAATCCTAGGAATCAAAACAGTTGCATGTTCTCTAAAAACACTTTCTTGAAAAACAACAAAAGGCTTCTTTTCTCTTTGGTTAAAAAGAGCTATTGAAAGCATGTCAGATATGGTACTATAAGCAAGTATAACCATTTAAAAACGTCTCCCTTCCCTCTTTTTTTAGGATTGTTTTCAATGCTTGTCGAGATTAAAAAAAATTCTCCGGGGATTATTCTTGAAATTGCTTATGCAACCTCAGGACCTTTAAACTTTACAAAAAAACCTGTATATAAAAAATCTCTCTGTTTTCTTCATGAGAAAGCCGCTGAAAAGATTCATGCCATTGCCAGGCGTGCCCAAGATCTCGGATTTTCTCTTAAAATTTTTGATGCTTTTAGGCCCACCGAAGCTCAATGGAAATTGTGGGAATTTTGTCCTGACCCTACCTTTGTTGCAGATCCCAAAAGAGGATCCGCTCATTCACGCGGCATTGCTGTTGATTTAACTCTTGTTGATGCGCATACACACAAAGAGCTCGATATGGGAACGCCTTTTGACGATTTTACAGAGCTTTCTTTTCATAGGAACACACAAATCTCTCCCCTTGCTCAAAAAAATCGGCTTCTTTTGTTAGGTCTTATGACCGAGGGAGGATTTGATTTTTATGAAAAAGAATGGTGGCACTATCAACTCTTCGATGCTCAAAGCTACCCTCTCTTATCCGATCAAGAAGCACCACAATCCATGATGTCTTGAGATCTTAAGCTTCTTTTTCGATCTGTTGATTTTTTATATCAAGCGATACATGATGATCAAATTCGTAAAGATGATATTGTTTCATAATTTTGCGAATATCACGTACATAGGCCATACCGCGCTCGGAATAAGGCTTTAAACCTTCCGCTAAAGAGTGCGCATCCAAATGTCCTTTTTCTCGAAGCTCTGCACGTTTTTGACGAAACTTTTTGTATGCAAAATGTTTGTTTAAATTATGAACATGATACTCAACTGTATTCACCAATGTTGGAAAGCGCTTCATTGTATTATTACTATTTGTATGCCCAAATAAGGAATTTGCCTTTTGAGCAAGGGAAGATGTTCCCCATCCACTTTCAAGGATGCCCTGTGCAAGCGTTAAGGAAATAGGGATAATATCGACTTTTTGCAAAAGTTTCTCGAGTGTTCTTTCCTTAACATTATAATCATCATAAAGCTTTGAGAGAAAGAGATGCTCTTCAGAAGTCAGTTGAATTCCTGTTTTCTGTTTTGTATGAAGACCTTCAAGCTGTGTCCGCATTTCTAAAATGCCCTGATTCACAGCAACAATAATTGGTAAAACTGTTTGAAGAAAGGTCATCTGTCTATTTTTACGGGGTTGTTTCTTAAAATCACTTGGAAGACGTGCAAGGTAAAGTTTTGGAACAGTACCGTGATCTAAACGAGCCGATTCAAGTGAAAATGCATGGGATTCAAATGTCTCAGCAAGTTCATTTGCAGAATGGACATAAAGATTTGGTGAAAGTTGATAAGGGCCCGAGCGATAAGAATACTTTGACCCCATTTTTTCTGAAAATACGTTTGAGGCCGTTTTTTGGCAAGGCGTTAAAACCTTATTCCAAAAATGAGAAGGCGTAAGGCCATAAAAAGAGGCCGCATAAAGCCCTATAAGAGAAAGACTCAGTACTGCATAATAACACCATCGAATACCTTTATTCATAAGCACCCTTGTCTTTAATAAACCCAATTAAAATTTATACTTTCATGCCGCAAAAGGCTCTTCAATTGCCCGGATCTCAATCACTTCAGGAACATAATGTTTCAGCATATTCTCAATGCCGGATTTAAGTGTAACTGTTGAACTTGGACATCCTGAACAGGCTCCTTGCATATGAACATAAACAATTCCCTCTTCAAAACGATCAAAAATAATATCTCCTCCATCTTGTGCAACAGCAGGACGGACGCGTGTATCGATAATTTCACGAATTTCCTTTGAAATCTCATCTTCATTCTCAAGAGAAGCCTTTGATGTTATTTCCTTTTTCTCACTTTGAAGTATGGGCCTTCCAGCGACAAAGTGTTCCATAATGGTTCCTAAAATAGAAGGCTTTAGAATATACCATTCTTTATCAGCCTTCTTGGTAATGGAAATAAAATCTTTTCCAAATAAAATACGTTCAACACCCTCAATGTTAAAGAGTCTCTCCGCTAAAGGAGAACTTGATGCCTCTTCAAGTCTTGTGAACTCAAGTGTTCCGTGCTCCATAACTGTTTTTTGTGGAAGGAACTTCAATGTTAAAGGATTTGGTGTTTCTTCTGTTTGAATGAACATCGCACATCAACCTTTTCATCAAAATATGGGAAAAAAAGAAACAAGTTACAAACGGGTTAAACTTCTAGATTAAAAACAAAGCCTGTTTCTCTTGGCGGATTTTAGAGAAGGAAAACTTAAAAATCAAGTTAAAATGTCTCTCCCTAGATTCTTTGATAATTAACCTTCTCAAATTTAAAAGAAAAAAATAAATTAGATTTCTAAAAACCCAAATAAATGTCTCAAAATTATATACCGCTCTTGTATTTTTCTCAAAACAAGCACATAATTAAAATTAATGTTAAATTTACACACCATTCTTAAGCTTTTTGAGACCAATCAGATTTAATCTTGTAAATTTGCTTCTCAAGCGCATAAAATTTTTTATCCACATTATGGATCTTTTCAAGAAACTTAGCCCATAAGGCATCTCTCTTAGAAACTTCTTCTTCCCGCCTTGTCATATCTTCCCGAGCCAGTTTCATATCCTCTTTCGATATATGCCGCACTGCAGCCGTTAAGGCCACCGATTGTCAGGATTATTGTTAATATCTGTGTCAATCCATCTTAAAAACTTTTGTAACTTCTCTTTCAATAACGTTTTATTATAGCATGATCTTACTCAGAAGACCATTTTTCTAAAAAAGAGTACTTTATTTCCTAAAATAAGGCAGCGTTTTGGGACAAAAATTCTTCTTAACTCAAAAAAATCAAAGATAAAAAGTCTTGAAAAGAAACAGAAGGTTCTATTTAACCACACTTGAAGATTTTATGTTCTGTCAAAAGAGCCTTCCCAGGAGAGGGTAGGCTGTTAAATCTGACGGACTTTCCTCAACTTCTATAAAAAGAACATACATATTGTTTGGAGCAACGTTGGGATTAAGTCTCTTTCCACGATTATACAAAACCTCAAGAAAACTGAATGTTAATGTCTACAATTATCTTTAGACAGAATAAGCAAAAAATTTGAGCTATCTTCTTTTGCTCATTTAATTCTCAAGCAATCAAATCTTTCTCCCAACACCTCATAATCTCCAAAAATTTTAATTACCTGGCCATCGGGAGAGATTACTTTGACCTCGTTATGTCTCTTTCTTTTCTTCTTCAGATTCGCCCATGCAATATTCGGACTAAAGACAAGAGTTTTTTCGAGCATCGCACTCTATAGATAAGGGTATATACAGTTAAAAATTTTCGGACACTCAGTGTGTTAATCTAATTCAATTCCAAAGAGCAAATTTAGCTTTTCAAGTGTTTCTTGAACGACGTTTTTGGATGCAGAAGTTATATATTGAACATCACGTTCATTCCAATCTATGGTCTTAACTTGATCAGGCAAGATAAACCCAGTTATTTTAATGGTTTTTAAATATATTTCGAGAGGATACTTTTTTGTCTTGCTTGTCACAGGAACAATAATCGCCATTCCTCTGATTTTATTGTATTTTTTAAGAGAAAGAACTAATGCGGGTCTTTTTTTCTTAATTTCCCGACCAACCTGGGGATCAAAGCTTACCCATACAACGTCACCTTGATCAGGTACGTATTTTACCATTCTTCATTTCCTCTAGGATTTCCTTGGAGTAAATCAGAATGAAATGTATCAGGCGTCATTTGTTCTAAGATTTCATCTAATTTACCTTTCTTGACAGAAATCGTAATTTTATGGTCTGTCATTGACATTTCTAACTTTGTATTTGGGTTGAGATTTAATTTTCGGCAATAGTCCATAGGTATTCTAATTCCCATGCTATCCCCCCATTTTCGAACAACTACTTGCATTTTTGACTTCTCCTATTAATATAATAGATAATAGATAATGATAATTTATGATTTTGTCAAGAAAATGAGAGCTAAAAAGTCTTGAAAAGAAACAGAGGGTCTATAAGCCGGGTTTTGTTTTTAAGCAAAAACTTAAATGAGAATCATTCCTCTGGGACAAAGGTTACCCTTTGCCTCGCGCGACCGACCCGAACAACGATGCGGGAAAGCATCTGTTTTTTGAGAGGACTCAAAAAACATGTTGCTCCTATTTGGTCTTGCTCCGAATGGGGTTTGCCGTGCCTTTTTTGTTACCAAAAAAGCGGTGTGCTCTTACCACGCCGTTTCACCCTTACCAAAAAAATGGCGGTATACTTTCTGTTGCACTTTCCCTAAGGTTTCCCTCGCTGGGTGTTATCCAGCATTCTTTTCCCGTGGAGCCCGGACTTTCCTCCCTTTATGCCTTCAACATAAAGAGCGATCCTCCAACCCTCTGTTCTTTTTCTATACATCACATTCAGTCTAGAGCGCAACTAAATGTAGATCTTTCTTAAAAAACCTCTTTTAAGATTTCTTTGCATGTTTAATATTATACTATTTCCATAAATTAAAATAACAAATAGACTTTTAAAAAGAAAAGAGAT